>CBFCXA010000109.1:0-7682 GCA_965601985.1 uncultured Chromatiales bacterium
GACCAGCACCGTTACGTGCGGCCAGAACTCCACCAGCGGCTGACCCGATACCAGCGGACGCACCAGTGCGATAGCGTGGGACAAGGGCAACACATTAACCAGGGTCTGGGCCGCGGCCGGCAGGGTTTCAATCGGATAAAACACGCCACTGAAAATGAACATCGGCGTGATCAGCAGAGTCACGTAGTAATTGAAGAAGTCGTAGCTCGGCGCAAAAGCGGCGACCACGACGGCCGGCCCGGCAAAGCACAGCCCGATCAGGAAAAACAGCGGAATCGCCAGCAGCGCGCTCCAGTCGTCAACCGCGCCGAGCAGCGCCGCGACTGCGAGGATCGGGGTGGCTGCCAGCACTGACTTGGTGCCGCACCAGAGCATTTCACCGGCCACGATATCGTCGACCTGCAGCGGCGTGGCCAGCAGCGCATCGTACGTCTGCTGGTGCACCATGCGCGTAAAAACCGAATACATGCCTTCGAAAGACGCGGTGTTCATCGCGGTAGCTGCCACCAGGCCCGAGGCCAGGAAGGTCAGGTACGGCATACCCTGTACGTCGCCGACGAAACGGCCGAGCCCGAACCCCAGGCCGAGCAGATAAACAAAGGGCTCACCGAAAGTGAAAAACAGGCTCGGCGCGATCAGCTTGCGCCAGACCAACAGGTTGCGGAACCAGATCTTGAATGCCCCCGGTCTGGGCCGGGGCAGTGCCAGCTGGGCTACCGTCATGGCGTTATTCCCTCAGTTCGTGCCCGGTCTGACGCAGGAAGACGTCTTCGAGGTTCGCCGGACGATGCATGTAAGTCAGTTGCGGATCGACTTTCAGCCGACTCATTACCGACGCGAGATCACGGGTATAGCAATAGTGCGTTTCGCCTACGGTCTCCAGCCGCAGGCCCGGGCAATCGCCCAGCAGCGTTTCGAGTGCCGGCCGCTCGCCCTGGATCTCGATCACATGGGGTTCGACCAGCTCCGCGACCAGCGCCGCCGGCGTACCCCTGTTGACGATCTCGCCATGGTCGATGATCACCAGCTCATCGCACAGACGTTCGGCCTCGTCCATGTAGTGCGTGGTGAGCAACAGGGTCTTGCCCTGTGCGCGCAGCTGCCGCAGCCGGTTCCAGATCATCCGCCGCACCTGCGGGTCGAGGCCGGTCGTGGGTTCATCCAGCACGATGAGTTCCGGGTCGTTGATCAGCGCCCGCGCGATCGACAGGCGGCGCTTCATGCCGCCGGACAGCTCGCGGATCGGGCTGTCGGCACGGTCGCTGAGTTCGACGAAGTCGAGCAGCTCGGTAATGCGCGGGCCGACGACCGCCCGCGGCACGTCGAAGTAACGCGCGTACATGCGCAGGTTCTCGACCACGGTGAAGTCGGGATCGGCATTGTCCATTTGCGGCACCACGCCGGTGCGCTTGCGAATCTCGCGCACGCCGTCGGGCAGCGACAAATCGAATACCTCGAGCGTACCGGCGGTGATCGGTGACTGGCCCATGATCATGCGCAGCGTCGTCGTCTTGCCGGCCCCGTTGGGGCCGAGCAGGCCGAAACAGCCGCCGGGCGGGATATCGAAATCTATAGCCTTAACTGCGACCCGGTCGCCAAAATGCTTGGTCAGACCCCGGGCCCGGACGACCGCGTCCGGCTGGCTGTGCTGCATGCAGGGACCTCCTCCGGCCGGGGTTGTGAGAACCAGTCCAGCGACCATCCGGCTTATGTTCGCTAGTTTAGGTCTCACGGACGCAAGCAAGCACGGTCTTATGTCAATACTGTTCGTTCTGCTGGCCCTCTCAGGCTGCATGGTGTCGGCGTTTGGCGGCGCCTGGTTCACGCGCTGGCGCATGCAGCGCGCCGAGACGATTGCCGAGAGCGAGGACATTCGCGATACGCAGATTCGCGAGTTGCTTGCCGAGGTCAAAGTGCGCAGCAAGGACGCGAAGCGGGCCGAGGCCGAAGCCAGGGAAGTCGGCGAGCGGATCGCCGCGCTGGAAGCGGAGGTCGAAGACCTGCGCGGTAGGCTCGACGCCGCCCACGAGACCGCCGACAACAGCGAAAACATGCTGCGCGACGAGGTTGACGAAAAGACTCAACTTCGCGATGAGCTGATCAAGCTGCGCCGCGAGAAGGACCATCTCGAGACGCGCGCACAGGAACTGGAACTGGAGCTGCGCATGGCCAGTGACGGAGCCCAGTTGCTGGATCCCACACTGCAGATGGAGCCGTCCTGACCCGTTACACCGCCCCGGGCAGCTGAAGCCCGCGTGCTATAGTGGCTGCGATGCAAAAGCAATTAGACGACTTCCGTCTGCGTCTCGGCGCTGCGGAACTCGTACCCATCATGATTGGCGGTATGGGTGTCGATATCTCTACCGCCGATCTCGCGCTGGAAGCCGCGCGCTTAGGGGGCATCGGGCACATCTCCGATGCCATGTCGCCGTTCGTTTCCGACCGGCGCTTCTCGACCCATTACACCAAGGCCAAGTCGAAACAGAACCGTGCCAGCCGCGAGTCGATCGACAAGACCTCGGTCCGGTTTGATTTCTCTGCCCTGTACGAAGCGCAGCGCAGCGTGGTCGAGAAGACCATGAGCCGCAAGCGTGGTAACGGCGCCGTACACATCAACGTGATGGAAAAGCTCCAGATGGGCTCACCGGCCGAGACCTTGAAGATGCGGCTGACCGGGGCAATGGATGGCGGCATCGACGGCATAACGCTGTCGGCCGGGCTGCATACCTCCAGCCTGCGACTGATCGCGGATCATCCGCGATTCCGCGACGTGAACATCGGCATCATCGTGTCCAGCGTGCGCGCGCTGAAAATTTTCCTGCGCAGCGGTAAACGTGTCGACCGCCTGCCCGACTACATTATCGTCGAGGGCCCGCTTGCCGGTGGCCACCTGGGTTTCGGCGAGGACTGGGCCGAGTACAGCCTGGCCAATATCGTCGTCGAAGTGCTCGACTTCCTGCGCGAGCAGGGCCTGAGCATTCCGGTGATTCCGGCGGGAGGCGTATTTACCGGCACCGACGCGGTGAACATGCTCGAACTCGGCGCGTCGGCCGTGCAGGTGGCCACGCGCTTTACCGTGACAGAGGAATGCGGCCTTTCGGTGAGCGCCAAGCAGGCCTACTTCGCAGCGACCGAAGACCAGGTCGAGGTATCGTCGGTATCGGCGACCGGCTACCTGATCCGCATACTCAACAACAGCCCGGCGCTGGGCTCAAACATCAAGCCACAGTGCGAGGCGCTGGGTTATAACCTGGACGCCAAGGGCCACTGCAGCTACCTCGACGCCTGGGACGCCACGCCGGTCGACGAGCGTGGTCGCAAGCTGCCGGTCACCGAGAAGATCTGTATCTGTTATCACTTCGGCAAGCAGAACGTCTGGACCTGCGGACATTTCGTCTACCGGCTCAAAGACACGACGCGCCGTATGGCCGACGGCCTCTACCAGCTACTCAGCGCCGAACACGTGTTCAACGATTACCGCTACAGCACCGACCATCGCATCGCGCTGCCCGAACCGCTGGCCAGCGAGGCCTGAGTCGATCACCGCTACCCTGCCGACGCCCGATCCGCCCGGCGTCTCCCCAGCCCGGCCGAGTTGCGCCCACAGCATCAGCAACAGCGCGAGCACACAGGCACTCAGCACCATCCAGCTTCCGAATCGCGGGCGCATAGAATAAGCAGCTCAGGCCAGGGGGAGCGAGATTTCAGCAAAACCTCGCCGGCCCTGCAACGACGGCTCAGCTCACCGGTAACAGGATCTTCACGATAAGTCCGGCGGGTTGATTCGCGGCAGTTTCGATCGAACCTCCGTGCAGGGCTACCGCGCGCGCTGCAATCGCGAGGCCGACGCCGGCGCCGCCGTCGGGCCCGGCCCGGAACGGTTCGAACATTGTCTCTCGCTGCCCGGCATCCAGGCCTGGCCCGTCGTCGCTGACGCGAATCTCGACCTGGCCCTGCGCCGATTCCTCGCAGCTGACCGCGACGCGGCTGCGAGCATGCTGAACGGCGTTGCGGATCACGTTCTCCAGCGCGCTCGACAGCAACTGATCGTCTGCCAGGATCGTTTTCGGCCCGGCAGCGTCGAGTACAACTTCTATGCCCGCCGCCTGGCCCTCGAATCCTGCGTCGGCCGCCAGGGTCGAGAGCATATCCTCGAGTTCGATCGGCTCGCGTTCAATGCGCTCCAGGCTGCTGACCCGGGCAAAACCGAGTATCTGCCCGATCAAGGCATCGAGCTTGGACACCTCGCGCTCTATGCGGTCGACCTCCGGCAGCGTCGCCCCGTCGCTCTGCTGGCGGAGCAGGCCGGCGGCGATCTGCAGGCGGGTCAGCGGCGAGCGCAACTCGTGCGACACATCGCGCAGCAGTCGCTGCTGGTTGTCCACCAGGCTCTGCACTCGCTCGGCCATCTGGTCGAAATCGCGCGCCAGCGCCCCGAATTCGTCCTTGCGCGCGCGCATGTCCGGGCCCACTCTCGCAGCGAGGTCGCCGGCCCCGAGCGCCTGCCCGGCGCTGCGCAGAGCGCGGACCGGGCGCACCAGGTAGCGGGCCAGCGCCAGGCAGGCCAGCGCGCCGACCAGCAACAGCACCACCAGAAAGATCGCGCGCAATGCCGGCTGCTGGAAGCGCCCCCCCGCGATACCGGAGCGCGGAGACACCAGTAATAAATAGGCCTGTCCGTCCGGACCGCGCACGCGTCGAACCGGCGGACCGCGACGACCGGGTGGGAGTCGCTCCGGCGCATCCAGGCGTTGAGCTCGCCGGAGCATGCGCTCGCTGCCCGGGGGCAGCGGACGCCCCAGCAACTCACGCTGCTGCGGCGTGATCATCAGCAACGGCACCGCGAGTTCGGCCTGTTGTTCCTTGAGCCAGTCCCGCAAGGCCGCTTCGCCGCCGTCGGCGAGCACCCGCTCAGCCTGGGCTGCAACCGCACTCAGCGTCGCGCGCAGAGACTCCTGCCGCGAGCTGTCGACCGCCGAGCCGAGCAGCAGCGTGCCCACACTCGCCGAGACCATCGTGGTCACCACGATTACCAGCACGAAGGCCAGGAACAGTCGCCAGTAAAAGCGGCTCATGCCGATGCCTCCGATATGATCAGCTGATAACCGCGCCCGCGTATGGTCTTGATGCGGGACTCGCCGTCGTCCGTCGTGCCCAGCTTGCGTCGCAGGTTGCTCACATGTGTATCGAGGCTGCGATCGAACGGCGTCAGCGCGCGGCCCAGGGCCTCGCGAGACAGGCGATCCTTGTCGACGACGTTGCCGGCATCGGCGATAAGAATCTGCATGATGGAAAACTCGGTCGCGGTGACCGGCACCGGCTCGCCTTTCAGGAACATTCGCCGGGTCCCGGCGTCCAGGCGCAGGTCGCCGAGGGCCGACGACGACGGCGCAGCAGGCCGCGCCCGCCGCAGTATCGCTTTCAGGCGTGCGACCAGTTCCCGCGGGTTGAAGGGCTTGGGCAGGTAATCGTCCGCACCCAGTTCCAGGCCGACGATACGGTCGAGTTCCTCGCCGCGTGCGGTCAGCATCAGCACCGGCACCTCGCTGAACTGCCGGATCCGCCGCAGCGCCTCGAAGCCGTCCATTACCGGCATCGTGATGTCCATGACCACGAGCGAGTACTCACCGGCTGCCACCGCGTCCACACCGGCCTGACCGTCGGCCGCATGACCGACTTCGAAGCCTTCCGCTGCCAGGTAGTCGCCCAGCATTGCGCCCAGTTCCTTATCGTCGTCGACGATGAGAATCCTATCCGCCATGCCTGCATTGGAGGGGAAGCGCGAGCCGCTGGCAAGCCGCTTTGCAATTCTTCACAAAACTTCGCCGTCGCTTGTCAGCGCTTCGCGGGGCTTGCCGTTAGGTTACCCACACCGACAGGAGATACCCCATGCATAAATCGATTTTCGTTTTGCTTCTGATCGCCAGCGCCGGCGCGCAGGCCGGCGGTCACGGTGGCCAGCGCCCCGGGCTGGACGCTCTCGACAGCGACGGCGATGGCCTGATCTCGGCCGAGGAATTCAGCCAGCGGCCGGCGCGCGGCGGGCGTGACTCAGCAGCGATGTTCGACCGGCTGGACGCCAACGCCGACGGTTACCTCGACTCCGACGAAATCGACGCCGCACGCGCCCGTGCCGGTGAACTCCGTGGCGGCCGCGGACCGGGCGCCCGCTTCGACGAGCTGGACACAGACGGTGACGGCCGGCTGTCAGCCGACGAACTCGCCGCACTGCCGACCCGCGGCGAGATCACCGCCGAACAGCGGATGGATCATCTCGATGCCAATGACGACGGCTATGTGAGCCGCGACGAGCTGCACAACGGTGCGCAGCGCGGTCCGCGACCCGAATAACCCCGCCCCTGAAGGAGACCTGTCATGCACAGACGCAAGAAACTCGCACTTTCCGCAGGCGCACTCGGCGTACTGGCCGCTTCGGCCATCGCCTGGGGCGTCAATGAACCGGCCGGTGACGGCCTGGTCGAAGACACTGACCGCGGGCACCGCTGGGGGCCTCGCCACGGCGGGCCGATGGCCCACATGGCCCGGCGCCTGGACCTGAGCGAAGAGCAGCAGCTCGCAATTACCGCGATCCTGAGCAACGCCCGCGATGAGGCCGAAGTGCTGCGACTGCAGCTGGAAGAACTGCGCCGTACGATCGGAGACAGCATTCGCACCGGCGAATATGACGAAGACCAGGCGCGCATCCTGGTCGAGAACCAGGCACCGGCATTCGTCGACATGACCCTGCTCGGCATCCGCACCATGAACCAGGTGTACGAGCAGCTGACGCCCGAACAGCGCGCCGAAGCCGATGCGCTGATGGAGAAGCGTCGCGGCGGCCGCTTCGGTCGCGGCTTCGGAATGCCCGGCCTCTGACCGGGACGATCCCCGACTACCGGCGCCCTCCTCCCCCTGATGCGCCGGTCTTTGCCGGCGGCGACCCTTACCCCCGGTCGCCGCCGGCTTTTTCTCAGAAATTGCGGCCTGGCGCTAGTCCTGGCTCATCAACCGGGTTTTCTCAGCCCAGCGGTGGGCCAGGCAGCGTGACTGCTCGCTGCGCACGGCCGGCCCGCCGACCTCATTGAAGACCTCCGAGCGAATGTCGAATTCGTACCAGGCGCCGCGCTTGTCGAGCTCGGTTACCGTGTAACGAAGCTTGGCGGTCTGCTCATTGGTAAGCTGGCCGCGTAATGCAGCGACGCAGCGTTCGAGTTCGTCTGCATAAATGCCGCCGGTACCGCTTTCAGCCTGCACTGCGGAGGCGCTCAGGGACAGAAGCACGGCGGCGGCGGTAACTATGGTCTTGTTCATGTCTGCGATCTCCCGTTTCAGTTATCAGGCCAGTTCATCTGGCCGACGGATGTAGCTTGCTCCTACAATGGTCAGGGGTCCTGACCGGTCCGTGACCTTTTCATGACGTTTTTCTGACCATGGCGGAGCGCCCGGAATGCCAGGCTTTCGGGAACTGTGCGCTGGACGCAGCGCGCAGGGAGTTGCGCGTGGACGGCGAGCTTAAGGAAATCGAGCCGAAGGCCTTCGATCTGCTGGCCTACCTGCTGGCCGAACGCGAGCGCGTGGTCAGCCACAACGAGCTGATGGACGTGCTGTGGCCGGACGTGATCGTCACCGAGGCGGCGCTGGCACGCACTGTGATGAAGGCGCGCAAAGCCGTCGGCGACGAC
>CBFCXA010000110.1:0-7624 GCA_965601985.1 uncultured Chromatiales bacterium
GCTGGTAAGCCGGTATCTCTACGAGCACCTGTTCCTGGCCCACATCTACTTTGCCGGCGCCGGGGAGCGCGAGTTCTACCGTCTGGTCCGCTCCAGAACGCCGCCGGGCGAATCGATCGACGAGATCGCTACCGTCGTACCATTCGATGATCCGGGTACTGACAGGTTCTACTACCGGCTGCGCCGCTATCGCGCGAGCATCGTGGCCAAGGATCATCTCCCGTACGAGTTTTCGCCCGCCCGCATGGCGCGCTTCCGCGAGCTGTTTCTCGACCCCGATTACCCGGTCGCAGAGCTACCCGGCTACGACCCGGAGACAGCCTCCAATCCGTTCAGGACGTTCGCCGCACTGCCGCCGGATTCGCGCTATCGTTTCATGCTCGACGAGGCACGGTTTTTCATCAACGGCTTCATGAAGGGGCCGGTCTGCCGCGGCCAGGTGGCGCTGAATGTCATCGACGACCACTTCTGGGTGTTCTTTTTCGATCCCGATCGCGAACTGTTCACCAGCCAGCCCGAGTTTCTCGACGCCATGGCCGGCTATCTGCAGCTGCCCGCAGAGCGAGGCAGCGAGACGCTGAACGTACTGGCCGTGTTCACCGACTACTCGAAAAAGCAGAAGGCCTACGTCGAGGCCAAGGTGAATCAGTTCCAGCAGATTCATGCTCAGGACATGGAGACTGCGCTGACGTACATCTGGGATGGTGAAGGCACCAATCAGAACGCCGCGCTCACGGTGTTCCGCCATTTCGACAGCGCGTCGGTGAGTTTCGGCACCGTTGGCAACTACCCCGAAACCGCGTGGGTCATCGATTATCCGCTGTTCGAGCGCATTCACTACCTGCTGGTGGCCGGCTTCGACGTCTACGGCAACGTGGGTCATCAGCTCAATACGCGCCTGTACATGGATTTCCTGCGCATGGAGGGAGAGGACTATTTCCTGTCTCTGCTGCCGGTCGCGGTACGCGCCGACATTCGCGATGACTGGTACCAGGGGCCACGTTCCAAACGCCGCGAGATGCTGGCCGGCGGCGAAGAGTGGCTGAACACCGAGTCTGTGGTTGGTTACCGGACCGATGACCCGCAGCGCGAGCTCTATCAGCATATTGCCGCCCGTCTCGGGCTGCTTACCGGTCCACCGGACGTGCTGAACCGCTGCCGCGGAGATGGCTGTATCGATGCCGGTTTGCCGGTGACGCGCGCGTCCGTGTACCAGAGCCTGAGGCGCCTTGCCGTCCTCCGGGGGGAGCGCCTGCAGCCGGTACCCGATGTGACCTATCTGCGCGTGGGCATGGGCGGCGAGGAGCCGGACCTGGTGTTCAGCATCGTCCGCAACAAGGGGTACAAGAACCTGAATTCGATTTTTGCCGACGAAGACCAGCGCGATCTTGCGAATGACACCCTGACCCTCGTCGAGGGGTTCGTCGGTGTCTATCCGAACTTCTTCATGTCAGTCGATGCGCGTGAAATCGCATCTTTCGTCGAGCGATTCGAGGCCGCCGATACGGTGGCGGACTACGAACGTTTTGCCCAGCGCTACGGGATGCGGCGAACTAATCCGGCGTTCTGGGCGGAGGCGGACTGGTATCACGAGCGCTTTTCCGAGGCCGAGCCCGTCGAACATGGCATCCTGGACCTGAACCGCTACCGCAACCTGTGACGCCGTGACGCAAGACGATGTGAGCCTGCCGGACCGCGACAGCCTGGAGACCGAGGCCGGCGACATTGCCTGGGTGGAGCTGCAACGTTTCTTCGCCGCCGGGCGCGTGATCGCGGTGTCGGTCGACCTGGACCTGATCGAGGTTGCACTGGCATGTGCCGAGGACGATGTCGCGCGCTTTGATGTCTGGACGCGCGCTGGCCGGGTCGGGCCGGTGACCGACGCGCAGGCACGCGAATGGCTAAATGCCAATGCGCTGATGCGCGCTGTGGTGGCGAAGCCCTGGGTGCTGGTTCAGCCGCGCCTGGTCATCCAGGCAGGGCACGCCTGAGCTAGTTCCGTACGGCCGGGATCACGTGCTCGGCGATGATTTTCAGGCTGTCCATCGGGTCGTCGTGTACGCGCAGGCATAGCTCGGTCAGCCCGCTGTCCGCGAAGGCCCGGTAGCGTTCGATTTCGCGTTCCAGGTCGTCCAATCCGCCGGCCGAAGCCAGGCCCGCTATCAGGCGGCTGACCAGGTCCGGCGGCACGCCTTCGATGTCGCCGCTGCGCGTCCAGAAGGCTTTCCGGAAGTTCTCCCAGTTGTCCATGATGACCTTGAGCTCATCGTCGTCCTGGCAGAATTTGCGCAGTACGTGTTCTTCCTTGCCGATCACCGCGCCCCGCCATATCAGTTCGCGGCGCGCTTCCCACAGGGAGACTTCGCGGTCGGCCTTTACGTGCCAGGCCCAGAAATTCCCGACCCGGTAGTCGGTCGGCGCGTCTTCGCGGCGCCCGAGGCCGGTGCGCAGGTTGTTCATCGCTTCCGGCATCATGTCGACGGTAAAGTCGCTGACCTGGATCCCGTCGGCATGCTCGCCGCCCATGCGGATCATCTGCGGGCCGCTGGAGCAGCTGTAGAGCAGCGGGCCGGGTGATTTCGCCCACTGCATGACGAACGGCCGGTTCACGTCGAAGATTTCACCGGGGTAACCCATCGAGAACTTGCCGGCACGCGCCAGCTTCATTACATCCAGCGCCTCGCGCACGCCACGCACGCGCCGGTCCGGGTAGCGCGTGCCTTTCTCCGGGTGGCGACCCGGCCAGGCGTCGCCGTCGGCGGTGGCCTTCCAGCCGATCGCACCGAGCACGCCGCCGCCGCCACTGACCGCGATCATGCCGCGTCCGTTCGACATTTCGTTGAGTGACAGCACCGCGTTGGCCATCTTCAGCGGGTGCATTTCCCAGGGGCTGACGGCCAGCGGGCCGAGAATAATCTTCGATGTCGCCATGGCGGCGGGCGCCAGCGACAGAAAGCAATCCCAGTTCTGGTGGTAGTTGGACGACCACAGCGCCCGCACCCCGGCGGCTTCGGCCGCAACCGCAAACTCAGCGATGGCCTGCGGGCTCATGTCCGGATCCAGGACGATATCGATATCCATGGCGGCGGGTCTTCAGCGAAAAAGGTATTTTGCTGGACGCCGCAGGGCCGGGCACGCGATGCAGCGGACCCGGTTGCACCGCGGATGCCCCGGCGCCTGTTCGTCCGGCGATCTAGAAGCGCGAACTCACCAGCTCGACATCGGCGGCCTGCCAGGCCGCGTCGAATCGTCGAGCAATGGCCGCAGCCTCGTCTGTCCTGCCCTGGGCTTCCAGCGCGAGCTTCAGGCCGAACAGCGAATAAGCATTGGCCGGATTGAGCCGCAGGTCCTGCCAGTACACAGCTTCCGCTTCGCGCGGGTAGCCGGCTTCGAGCAATGCGGCGCCGAGGAAGTGGCGGGTCGGGAAGTACCAGTCCGGCGGCTCGGTATAGGCCAGCGTGTCCTGTCGGCGGACCGCTTTTTCGAGGTAAGCGACGGTTTGCGACAGGTCACCGTCGTTACGCGCGATCTCGGCCGAGAGTATGTCTTCGGCAATGGCCAGCAGGTCGAGAGCCAGGCTGGCGTTGATCCAGTAGTCGTCCATGCCGGACTCGCTGCTCACAGCGCTCAGTTCGTCGAGTTCGGCACGCGCTGCATCGCTGTTGCCCGAGTTGGCCAGCGCGACGCCGCGCGCGTAATGCCAGATGCCCGTCATGAAACGCGCCGATTCGGGCGGGCGCGGCTCTTTGAGGATTGCCTGCCAGCGGCCGAAGCGGACCAGCGTATACAGCGACTGGCTCATGAAGTGCTCGTGAATGCGCCAGGCATCGCCGCGGACGTCACGCGGCACGTCGCCTTCGAGTTCGAGAAACTGTGGCAGTTCGCGTTCGATCTTGCGCGCGTGGCGCAGCGCTGCGGTGCTCTTGCCCTGGAGTGTCGCGGCCCATACCAGGAAGTGCAGGTTGTGCGGATAGTAGCCAACCGGATACAGCCCCTGCGCGCGGCATTGCGCAATGTAGTTCTCATCGGCTTCGCTGGCGTCGATGTTTACCTCGTAGCCGTCCTGATAACGGCCGACCCGCATGTAGATGTGCGAGGGCATATGCATCATGTGGCCGGCGGCCGGCATCAGCCCGCGCAGCGTATCGGCCGCGTCGATGCCGTCCTCGGGCCGCTGTGCCTCGACCGCGTGGATGTAATAGTGCAGTGCGCCGGGATGTGCGCGTTCGCGTGCGAGCACCGATTCGAGGCTTGAGAGAATGATCTCGGTGCGCGCATAAGGTTGTCCGTCGCGGTACCAGTAATTCCAGGGACTCTGGTTCATCAGCGCCGCGGCATACAGCGTCGCCGCATCCAGGTCGTCCGGAAACCGTTGCACGACACCCGCCATGGCCTCGGCGTAGGCGGCATCCAGCACGCTGCGATCGTCGGGTGCGGTCGGCGCATAGCGACGATTCAGTGCCTCGATCAGGGCGGCCTCGACCGGTGTGACCAGTTCGCGAAGGTCCATCGCGGCCTGGATGGCGGTGTAGGCCGATTCATTCAGGTCCGGCTGCATCGGCAGGTTGAGGTTGGGGCCCAGCACCAGTGCCCAGCCCCAGTACGCCATCGCGTTGTTGGCATCGAGCCGTACCGCTTCCTTGAACGCCCGCAGCGCCTCGGAGTGGTTAAACGCATAGGTCAGCCTCAGACCCTGGTTGAAGAATGCGGCGGACTCGGTGCTTTCGGTAGATACCGGTCGGGTGTAGTCGCCCAGACCCGAGAGCACCGGCGCGATTGGGCCGGTTGCGGCGGCAGGCTCGGCGGCGAGCGCCCGCGGATCGTGGAACTGGGCGCCGGCTGTCAGGCTGACTGATATCAGCAGGCTCGCGATCAGAACGCGTACGGGCATGATGCTTCCTCCCGATTGTCTGCGCGTATTCGATTGGCCTACGCAGTGTACGCCCTCGGCTGGGCGCGGGGTATGCTTGCCGCCGTAATGAAGTGTTCACCGGCCGTCTCTGGAATTTTGCCCGGCAGCATGGTCCTGCTGTGCCTGCTCGCTGCCGCGGCGGGTGCCTCTGACTGGCCGAGCTTCGGCAACGACCCGGGTGGCAGCCAGTACTCGCCGCTGGACCAGCTCGACCGGCGCAACGTGCGCAAGCTCAAGCCGGCCTGGGAGCATCGCTCCGGCGACCTGATCGAAAAGCGCGGACTCGAGGGCACCAGCTACGAAGTCACCCCGATCGTGGTGAATGGCCGTCTCTACTACTGCACCCCGCTGAACAAGGTCTTCGCCCTGGATCCCGCGACCGGTGAGGAGCTCTGGCGCTTCGATGGCTACGCGCAGGTCGACGCACCACGGCGGGTGCCCGGTGCCTGCCGGGGAGTCACTTACTGGGAAGCGCCGGAGCCGAAGGCCGAGTCCGCCTGCCAGCGGCGCATCTTCAAGGGCGACATGCTCGGTCGCGTCTGGGCTGTCGATGCCGACAGCGGGGCGCCCTGCCAGGATTTCGGCGCGGCAGCCGGGCACCCGGGTTACGTCGACACGGCAAACGACTTCGACAATCGTGGCGACGGCTGGTGGGCCATTACTTCGCCACCGGCAGTCTTCGACGACCTCGTGATTGTCGGCTCCGCCCTGGATGACTCGGTCGCGAATGCCCAGGATGGGATTCTGCGCGCCTTCGATGCGCGCAGCGGGGAGTTGCGCTGGTCGTTCAACCCGGTACCCGAGGAACTGTCCGATACCGTGGGTGGCGGCAACGCCTGGTCGCTGCTCAGCGTGGACGTGCAGCGCGGCCTCGTGTTCATGCCTGCAACCAGTCTGTCGACCGACTACTTCGGCGGTTTTCGCGCCGACGGCAGCGAGTATGCGGATGCCGTTATCGCATTAAACGCACGCGATGGTACGCCGGTCTGGCACCGTCAGCTGGTTCGCCACGACCTGTTCGACTATGACCTGCCGGGGCATGCGCTGCTGGTCCGCCTGCGCCAGGGCGACGGCCCGCGCGACGTGGCGATTCAGCAGACCAAGACGGGCGAGGTATTCGTCTTCGATCGCGCGACCGGTGAGTCTCTGTTCCGGGTCGAGGATCGGGCGGCGCCGCCGTCGGATATCGAAGATGAGCTGTCGGCGCCGACTCAGCCGCGCAGTATCGGCGTGGAACCATTCAGCCGGCAGGCCCTGGACGCCGAGTCCCTGTTCGGCCTCAGCCTGTTCGACCGGGCAGCCTGTCGCCGCGAGTTTCAGCGTCGCCGTTACGACGGACTGTTCACACCGCCGAGCGAACGCGGCTCGATCATCTACCCGTCGATCCAGGGCGGCGGCAACTGGGGTGGTGCGGCGTTTCATCCGCCCAGCAGCACGCTGGTCGTTCGCAACTCCGGCCTGGCGACTATCGTCGAGCTCTACCAGCCGGAGGATCCCGCAGCGGAGCCGATCTCTACCGATTACGCCAACCGTGTCCTGCCGCTGCGAGGCACACGCTGGTGGGTGCGTATCCGGCCGTTTCTGTCGCCACTGGGGCTGCCGTGTACGCCTCCCCCCTGGGGCAGCCTGACCGCGATCGACCTGACGACCGGCAAGCGACGCTGGCAGATTCCCCTGGGCCAGGCGCGGCGCGCCGGAGTGAACGTGCCCGCTTCGGCCGAGTGGGGGTCGCCGGGGCTTGGCGGCCCGATTGTCACCGCCGGCGGCCTGGTGTTTGCCGCCGCGAGCCTGGATCCGGCGATTCGCGCCTTCGACATAGATGATGGCAAGCAGCTCTGGAAGGCGTCATTGCCTGCACCCGGGATGGCCGTGCCGATGACTTACCTGGCGGATGGCCGGCAGTTCGTGGTGATCGCGGCAGGCGGCAACGCGCAGGCCGGCACGGAACTCAGCGATGCGCTGGTCGCCTTCGCGATCCCGTTGCGGTGATACACTTTTGCGCGGTCTCCCCGGAGCAGGAACCTTGAAGATGCGGAAATTCTGGCTGGGCCTGGTAGCGGTGCTGCTGGGCGGTTGCGCGACCAGTCTCAATTTGCCGGCGGTCACCGAGACGCCCGTCCGCGAGCGATTGGCGGGCAAGATCGTCTGGCACGACCTGATCACGTCAAAGCCTGCCGATGCAAAACGTTTCTACGGCGAGCTTTTCGGCTGGGAGTTCGAAGACCTCGGCCTGGACTTCGGTTTCGGCAACACCCTCAACTACACACTGATCCGGCACCAGGGCATGCTGATTGGCGGAATGGTCGATGCCAACCGGCTGGACGATGTCGGCGACGCGGACGTGGATCGTGTTTCCCAGTGGGTCATCCTGATGTCGGTCGACAACGCCGACGCAGCTGTCGCTGCCGTTGCCGGCAGCGGCGGCAAGGTGTTGACGCCGCCGACGGATTTCGTCGACCGCGGTCGACTGGCCCTGGTGGAAGACAGCCAGGGTGCCGCCATTGCCTTACTGGAGACACGGGACGGCGACCCGCCGGATCAGCCGCCGGTCATCGGCGGCTTTCTCTGGGATGAGCTCTGGACCGTGGATACTGACAAAGCGGCCGGTTTCTACCAGCAGGTAAGCGGGCTGAAACTCGGCGAGCGGGAACTCGAAGGCGGTGCAGTGTACCGATACCTTACCGACGGCGACACACCGCGGGTCGGGCTCTT
>CBFCXA010000111.1:0-7545 GCA_965601985.1 uncultured Chromatiales bacterium
CGCCGATGCGCTTGATGCCGCCAATAATCACCATGCCGACCAGGATCGCGAGGATGATGCCGCTGAAAACGCTCGGAATGCCGAAGTAGGACTCGGTGAGTTCGCCGACGTTCCAGGCCTGGAACATGTTGCCGCTGGTCACCGTGGAGATCAGCAGCGTGATGCAGAACACCACGCCGGCGGCGCGCCCGATGCGCGCCCAGCCCGGCCCCTTGCGCGCCAGTGACTTCGAAATCACCCACATCGGACCGCCGTGCGGGTTGTCCGGGTCGTCGGTGTTCCGGTAGAGCATCGACAGCGTGACCTCGGTCAGCTTCAGCGACATGCCTACGAAGCCCACCAGCCACATCCAGAACACCGCGCCGGGGCCGCCGAGACTGATGGCCAGCGCCACCCCGCCGATGTTGCCGAGACCCACCGTTGCAGACAGTGCGGCCGACAGCGCCTGGAAGTGATTGATCGCGCCCGGATCGTCCGGATCGTCGTAACGCCCGCGCAGTACGTGGAAACCGTGGGTCAGCGCGCGGTACTGGGAGAAACCGCTCCAGAACGTAAACAGCAGCCCGGTGCCGAGAATGATGAACAATACCGAGTCGTGCCAGAGCAGGCCGTTCGCGGCTTCCATGAAGCGGTTGAAAGTGTCCATGCGCTGCCTTGTGCTGGCCTCTTGCTTATTGCCGCTGACCGGCCGGCGCGCTGCCCGCCGACTGACCGGACGCCGACTTGTTCAGCGCTCGAGAATCGCCGTGACGCCCATGCCGCCGGCGGTGCAGACGGATATCAGGCCGCGCCCGGAACCACGCTGCTCCAGCATCCTGGCCAGCGCGCCGACGATGCGCGCGCCGGTGGCGGCGAACGGATGGCCGACGGCCAGGCTGCCGCCCCGGGTATTCAGCTTGTCGCGGTCGATCGGACCCAGCGGCTGGTCGCGGCCCAGGCGTTCCCGGCAGAACTCCGCGTCTTCCCAGGCGGCCAGCGTGCAGAGCACCTGTGACGCGAAGGCCTCGTGAACTTCGAACAGGTCGAAATCGGCGAAGCCCAGCTCCGCGTCACGCAGCATGTCCGACATTGCGAACACCGGCGCCATCAGCAGCCCGTCGCGGTCGATGAAGTCGACGGCTGCGACCTTGCCGTAACTCAGGTAAGCCTGGATCGGCAGTCCGCGCTCTTTCGCCCAGTCTTCCGAGGCCAGCAGTACCCCGGCCGAGCCGTCGGTCAGCGGCGTGCTGTTGCCCGCCGTCATGGTGCCGGAGTCGCTGCGATCGAACACCGGTTTGAGCTTGGCCAGCTTCTCGATCGACGAGTCCGCGCGGATATTGTTGTCCTGGGTCAGCCCGTTGAAAGCGACGACGAGGTCATCGTAGAACCCGTCTTCCCAGGCCGCCGCTGCCCGTTTATGGCTGGTCAGCGCGAGTTCGTCCTGCGCTTCGCGTGTAACGCCCCATTCTTTCGCAGTGAGCTCCGCGCTTTCGCCCATGCTCAGCCCGGTGCGCGGCTCGACCACGCCGGGAAAGTCCGGCGCCAGGTGGCCGGGTCGAAGGTTCAGCCACGGCGTGAGTTTCTCGCCGGTCGATCTGCCGCGCGCGCTGCGCAGCAGGATTTTGCGGAACTCTTCCTTGAACACGATTGGTGCGTCGCTGATCGTGTCGACGCCGGCTGCGATGCCTGCATCGATCTGGCCGAGCGCAATCTTGTTGCCGATGAGGATCGCCGCCTCCAGGCTGGTGCCACAGGCGCGTTGAAGGTCGAAGGCCGGCGTCTCGTGCGACAGCTCGGTGCCGAGCACGCACTCGCGCGCGAGGTTCCAGTCACGCGAGTGCTTGATCACCGCGCCCAGCGACACGTCGCCCAGGCGCACGCCCTTGAGCTGGTACCTGTCGACGATGCTGTTCAGCACCGCGGTCATCATGTCCTGGTTGGACGCATGTGCGTAAGCGGTGTTGGCGCGCGCGAACGGAATCCGGCTGCTGCCGACGATCGCTACGCGTCGCGGCTTCTGGTAATGCATCAGGCACTCTCCATGGTCTGTTCCTGACCGAAAGTCGGCGCATCGCTGGAAAGGTATTCAGCCTCGGCCGGCGTGTTTTCCCGGCCGAGTACCTCGTTACGGTGCGGAAAGCGTCCGAACTCGGCGATGATGTCGTGGTGCAGCTCGGCGAACTGCGCCGCGGTATTGAAAGTCTCGCGCAGGGTTTCTGACACGCGATTGGCCAGCGCCCGGTACACGCTCACGGACTTGGTCTGTATCTTGCGCGACTCGGCGTGCTGCAGCGGCATGAAAAAGAACAGCTGCTGCTCCGCCAGGAGCTTTTTGTAGTCGCCGTTGACCGTGCCTTCGACGCAGATTTCCAGCGCCTTGCGGTCATGGGCGTAGGCGCCGGCCTGGCCGCGGTGAATATTGCGCGGGAACTGGTCCAGCAGGATGATCAGCGCTAGCCTGCCATGTGGGGTCTGGCACCAGTCGTCGAGTTCGCCGCTGGCGGCGCGCTCTACCAGGCCGGCGAAACTGTCCCTGATCTGGTCGTCCAGCGACGTATCGCTGCCGAACCAGCGATCCATGCGGGCATCGATATTGGGGGCGTCACGCTGGCAGTCGGTGAACCAGAAGTCCAGGACCCGCTGGATCTCGTGCTCGTCCATCGCGTAATCATCGCATGAACCCCGCATTTGTTGCGGCTTCGTTTCCCGTGTCGGCGCCGCTGTGGGGCGTTCCCGCCGGGGTTTGAGGCGCCGAGCCATGCTGGCCTATACTTCAGGGTTCTGGGTCGCCTGAGTGGATTTTCCGAGCAGCCACTTAAAGCCCAGATAAAACAAACGTTTAAAAGTACTTTCCGGCCATGCGGCAGCCCGGTACGGGCGCAAGCCAGCAGGACCCGGCCGGCAGGGTTGAAACGACCGCGGAGTTGCGGGCCGCGCGGGCAGGAGTCCCGGCAGGCTGAGTCGACGCTGCGGGCTGAAAAGGGTGTTCCGGCGGGCCGGTGAATGCAGACCAGCCCCGGCCGGAGTGTCGCTGACGAGAGCGTGACTATGAGACGACAGGCGCAAGGTTTTCCCGCGGCGCAGGGCCTCTATGACCCCGAGCTGGAGCGCGACAGCTGTGGCGTCGGTTTCGTTGCGCACGTCAAAGGCGAGCGCAGTCACGAGATCGTCGAGAATGCCGATCACCTGGGTTGCCGGATGGATCACCGCGGCGCTCGCGGTGCGGAGAAGAACACCGGCGACGGCGCAGGCATGCTCACCGCGTTGCCTCACGAATTTCTCGCCCGTGTGGCCCGCGACGAACTCGGCAGCGAGCTGCCCGAACCCGGCCGTTTTTCCGCCGGCGTCGTGTTCCTGCCCCGCGATGAGGCCGAGCGTGCGACCTGCAAGCAGGTGGTCGCGGAGATCTGTGCGGACGAAGGGCAGACGCTGGTCGGCTGGCGCGACGTACCGACCGACCCGGTCGGCGCCGACGTCGGCCCGACCGCAATGGCCGCGGCCCCGAAAATCGAGCAGCTGTTCATAGCCGCGGCCGACGGTGTCGAGGGCGATGCCTTCGAGCGCAAGCTGTACCTGATACGCAAGCGTGCCAGCCACCGGCTGCGCAATGATCCGGAACTGGCCGAGGCGCTCACTTTCTACGTCTGCAGCCTGTCGACCAAAGTCATCATCTATAAAGGCATGCTCACGCCCGGCCAGCTGCGGCCGTTCTATGTCGACCTGCAGCAGCCGGACTACACCTCGCACCTGGCGATGGTGCACTCACGTTTCTCGACCAATACCTTCCCGAGCTGGGACCGCGCGCAGCCGCTGCGCTTCATGTCCCACAACGGTGAAATCAACACACTGCGCGGCAACACCAACTGGATGGCGGCGCGAGAAGGCGTCGTTGAAACTGACGTGTTCGACGGCGAGCTCGAGCGCCTGTTCCCGGTCGTGGAACCCGAAACCTCCGACTCCGGTGCGTTCGATAACGTGCTCGAGTTCCTGCTGATGAGCGGGCGCACGCTGCAGGAAGCCGTGATGATGATGGTGCCGGAGGCCTGGCAGAAGAACGAGCTGATGGCGCCGGAGAAGCGCGCCTTTTACGAGTATCACTCCTGCAAGATGGAGCCCTGGGACGGCCCGGCCTCGATTGCGTTTACCGACGGGCGCTACATCGGTGCGGTTCTGGACCGTAACGGCCTGCGCCCTAGCCGCTATTACCTGACCAAGGACGATCGCGTGATCATGGCCAGCGAAGTGGGCGTGGTACCGGTCGACCCGGCAAACGTAGCGGCCAAAGGCCGCCTCGAGCCCGGCCGAATGTTCCTGATCGACTTCGAGCAGGGGCGGCTGATCCCGGACGCCGAACTAAAGAGCGAATTTGCGTCGCGCCGCCCTTACGCCCAGTGGCTCACTGAGAACCGCATCGCGCTGAGGGACCTGGCAGCCACGCAATCGCCGGCGGAATACTCGAGCGATGAACTGCTCACGCGGATGCAGGCCTTCGGCTATACCACCGAGACCATGCAGTTCATGCTGCTGCCGCTTATTCGTGACAAGCGCGATCCCGTCGGTTCGATGGGCAACGACTCGGTGCTGGCCTGTCTGAGCGACCGCTCGCGCATGCCTTATGACTATTTCAAGCAGCTGTTCGCGCAGGTGACCAATCCGCCGATCGACTCGATCCGCGAAGAAATCATCATGTCGCTGGAGTGCTACATCGGGCCGGAAGGCAACCTGCTCGATACGCAGCCGGAGCACGCGCATCGTCTGCGGCTCAAGCACCCGATTCTGACCAACCGGGAAATGGCCGCGCTGCGCGCGATGGATCATCGCGGCTGGCGGACCCGCAGCATCGACACTACCTACGAGCTGAACGGCGGCGGCCTGGAAGCCGCGCTGGAGCGCATCTGCGCCGAAGCGGAACAGGCTATCGACGACGGCTACAGCCTGGTTGTTCTGACCGACCGCAATATCGGCCCGGGCCGTATCGCGTTGAGCGCGCTGCTCGCCTGTGGCGCCGTGCATCATCACCTGGTCCGCCGGGCCAAGCGCACGCGCATCGGCCTGCTGCTGGAAACCGGCGAAGCGCGCGAAGTGCATCACCACTGCCTGCTGGTCGGCTATGGCGCGGACGGCATCAATCCCTATCTCGCATTCGAAGCGCTGTCACAGGCGCGCCGCGAAGGACTGGTAGACACAGAGGAGTTTGCCAGTGACGAGGATATCGTCGCGGCTTATCGCAAGGGTGTGGCCAAGGGCATGCTCAAGGTAATGGCCAAGATGGGCATCTCGACGCTGCAGTCCTATAAGGGCGCGCAGATTTTCGAGGCGCTGGGCCTCGCCGCACCGGTCATCGACCGCTGCTTTGTCGGCACTGCGAGTCGCCTGCAGGGCGTCGGGTTCGACGTGCTGGAAGAAGAAGCGCGACGCCGCCATGCGCTCGGCTTTGGCGACGAGCAGCAGAAGCTGCCGGGCCTCCCGAATCCGGGCGAGTTCCACTGGCGCAGCACGGGCGAACGTCACGCCTGGTCGCCGGACAGTATCTCGTCGCTGCAGGTCGCCGCGCGCGCCGGCAGCAAGGACGCGTATCGCCAGTTCGCCGAGCAGATGAACGGCGACGCGCGCACCGCCAAAACGTTGCGCGGCCTTCTACGGCTGAAGCGTCGCGACAAGCCGATCCCGCTGGACGAAGTCGAGCCGGCCAGCGAGATCGTCAAGCGCTTCTGCACCGGCGCAATGAGCTACGGGTCGATCTCGGCCGAGTCGCATGAGGCACTCGCGGTTGCGATGAACCGGCTCGGCGGCAAGAGCAATACCGGCGAAGGCGGCGAAGACCCGCGTCGCTTCGAGCCGATGCCGTCCGGAGATTCCAAGCGTTCGGCGATCAAGCAGATCGCATCGGGGCGCTTCGGTGTGACCGCCTGGTACCTGGCCAATGCCGACGAGCTGCAGATCAAGATGGCGCAGGGCGCAAAGCCCGGCGAGGGCGGCGAGCTGCCCGGTCGCAAGGTCGACGAGACCATCGCGCGCACGCGTTATTCGACCCCGGGCGTCGGCCTGATCAGCCCGCCGCCGCATCACGACATCTACTCGATCGAAGACCTGGCGCAGCTGATCCATGACCTGAAGAACTCGAATCCGAAGGCGCGGGTCAGCGTGAAGCTGGTCTCGGAAGTCGGCGTCGGCACCATCGCCGCCGGCGTGGCCAAGGCGCATGCCGATCACATCCTGATTTCCGGTGATTCCGGCGGTACTGGCGCCTCGCCTTTAACCAGCATCAAGCATGCCGGTCTGCCCTGGGAGCTCGGCATCGCCGAGACGCACCAGACGCTGGTGATGAACGACCTGCGCAGCCGCGTGGTGCTGCAGACCGACGGTGGTCTGAAGACCGGGCGCGACGTGGTCATTGCCGCGCTGCTCGGCGCCGGCGAAATGGGCTTTTCCACCGCGCCGCTGATCGCGATGGGCTGCATCATGATGCGCAAGTGCCATCTGAATACCTGCCCGGTCGGCATAGCGACCCAGGACCCGGTATTGCGCAAGAAGTTCTCCGGCAAGCCCGAACACGTGGTCAATTACCTGTTCATGGTTGCCGAAGAAGCGCGAGGCTTGATGGCCGAACTCGGCTTCCGTCGTATTGCCGACATGATCGGTCGCGTCGACATGCTCGAGACCGAGCATGCGATCGATCACTGGAAGAAAGACGGCCTGGACCTGAGCCCGATTCTCGCGCCGGCGGTCAAGCCGCATCCGAACGTGCAGGTGCGCTGCACCATGGAACAGGATCACGGCCTGGAGCTGGCGCTGGACAACCGGCTGATCGAGCTCGCGCAGCCGGCGATCGACCGCGGCGAGCGCGTCGAGATCGACCTGCCGATCGTGAACACCAACCGTACGGTCGGCACCATGCTCAGTAACCGCGTGGTCAACGGCTGGGGCGAGCAGGGTCTGCCGCCGGACACCATCCACATCAAGCTGCGCGGCTCGGCCGGGCAGAGCATTGGTGCATTCATGTGCCGCGGCATCACGCTGGAGCTCGAGGGCGACAGCAACGACTATGTCGGCAAGGGCCTTTCGGGTGGTCGCATCATCGTCTACCCGGACCGCGAGGCCGACTTCGTGGCCGAGGACAACGTGATCATCGGTAACGTCGCGCTCTACGGCGCAACCGGCGGTCGTGCGTTCTTCCGCGGCAAGGCGGCCGAGCGCTTCTGCGTTCGCAACAGCGGCGCGAAGGCCGTGGTCGAGGGTGTCGGCGATCACGGCTGCGAGTACATGACCGGCGGTCGAGCGGTGATTCTCGGCGCCACCGGCATTAATTTCGCGGCCGGCATGTCGGGCGGCGTGGCCTACGTGTGGGATCGCGACGGTGATTTCGCCGACAAGTGCAACGCCGGTATGGTCGATCTCGACCCGGTGGAAGAAGAAGACGACATTGCAGAACTGCGTGAGCTGATCGAACAGCATCTCGAGTTCACCGGCTCGGCCGTGGCCCGGGAAGTGCTCGATGCCTGGCCGCGAGATCGCTGGGTCGTCGTCGAGCTCCTTCCACGCCAGGGCGAACTCGTCGCGCATGGC
>CBFCXA010000112.1:0-7481 GCA_965601985.1 uncultured Chromatiales bacterium
CCGAGAGGATGTGAACTTCGGCGATCTCGACGTTCTCGGCTTCGGGCGTTTCGCAGCGGACGTCGGCCTTGCCTTCGACGCCTACTGGAACCACGAGCTCGCCCTGCCCGTTGCCGCGCTGGTCGATACCGGGAAATCCGACCTGCAGGCGCTGCAACGAGCGTATCGAGCGTCGCTGGACGAGGCCGTGGCCAAAGCCGCTGATAGCCAGTACGCCGACGCACTGCGCAGCAATCTGCTCGCGGCAATCCAGCGTGAACCCGACGCCCTGGTCTGGGCGACTTACAGGCTGGTCTACGATGACCCGTCGAAAGCCGATCCCCGGGCATCGGCAGCGCGCGGCATGATCGATGCGCTGGGTAGTGTCGTCGACGAGGCGCAAACGGAGCTTTTGGCCATTTCACCCTACTTCGTTCCGCGCAGGGCCGGCATCGAGTACTTCCGTGGTCTGCGCGAACGCGGCGTGCGCACGGTCATCGTGACCAATGGCCTGGCGTCGACCGACGTCCCCGCGGTGCATTCCGGCTATGCGCCGTCGCGCAAGCCGCTGCTTGAGATGGGCGCCGAACTCTGGGAGGTGCGCCCGGACGCGCAGGTCAGCGGCACCGTCGAGGCCGGGGTCGGCCTGTCGCGGTCGAGCCTGCACACCAAGGCCTTCGCTGTCGATCGAGAGCGGCTGTTCGTCGGCTCGTTCAACTGGGATCCGCGCTCGGCGCGGCTGAACACGGAAATGGGTGTGGTGATCGACTCGCCGGCGCTGGCCGGCGGGGTGGCCGACCGGGTCGAAGCCGCGCTCCCGCAAGCCGCCTA
The DNA here is from genome assembly GCA_965601985.1 of uncultured Chromatiales bacterium. GTDB lineage: Bacteria > Pseudomonadota > Gammaproteobacteria > Steroidobacterales > J054. Next base: position 811 of record CBFCXA010000112.1, read on the forward strand.
TCGCGTCGAACTGGACGACCGGAACCGGATCGCCTGGGTGGGCCAGCAGTCGGGCGAAACCGAGCGTTACCGGACGGAACCCGGCACCGGCTTCTGGCAGCGGTTCGCTGCAGGCCTGCTGGGTATACTACCGATCGACAGCCAGCTGTAAGGGGCGGCAACTCGGGCGGATGCTGCCGCTGCTGTCTCGGACACATCTAGGACACATCTAACGGAGAACGGACAATGAATTTTCTGAGGGTATCGCTACTCGCTTTCGCGCTGACGGTTTCCGGCGCGGCGGTTGCCGATTGTGAGATCGAGGACTATTCCGAAACCATCACCCTGTTTCGCGGCAACGAAACGGCCGGGCCTCTGATGGGCCAGGCCTACGCTTTCGCCGTGTTCCCGACCATCGGCAAGGGCGGCATCGGTATCGGTGGCGCCGGCGGCAAGGGCCAGGTGTATCGCGGCGGGTCGGCTACCGGCTGCACTTCGCTGGTCGACATTTCCGTCGGATTCCAGCTGGGCGGGCAGGCCTACAGCCAGATTATCCTGCTGCGCGACCAGGAAGCCTATGACAAGTTCACCACCGGCAAGTTCGAATTCGACGCCTCCGCGTCCGCCGTGGCGCTGACTGCGAGTGCGCAGGCGGAGACCGGTACCACGGGTACCGGCGCCAGTGCCGGCACCGGCAGTGACACGGGCGGCGCGCAGGCTTCGGCCGACTGGGTCAACGGCATGATCGTGTTCACGATCGCCAAGGGCGGGCTGATGTACGAAGCGTCCATCGGTGGCCAGAAGTACGGCTACAAACCAGTCGGGGAATAACTCAACCCTTGTGTCCGGCTTACCGGCCTGGTCGCGGTCGGTAAGCCGGTTGCGTTGGAGTAGCAAGAAAACCAATAACCCGGGCAGGGCGAACCCCTGCCCATCGCGTGCGCTGGGCCCAGGTCCCCGGCGTCTCTGTGTTTGTCGAGTCGATAATATGCTGAATGAACTATCTAGGGCCGTGCCGTGGCTCTGCACACTTTTTATTCTCTGCTCCAGCGTAAGCAATGCCGGCGTACTGGTGCTCGCCAACGGAGATCGCATCACCGGCGACATCAAGAAGGTCTGGGACGGTGAGATCTACATCGAGCCCAGCTACTCCGACGAGTTCACGGTCGATGTCGAAGCCGTGCAATACATGGAGGACGAGGAGGAGTTCGACATCGAGCTGGTGGAAGGCCAGACGCAGACCGCGAAACTGCTGGGCGCCGACGACGAGGGTCGCCAGCTGCTGGAAATCGACGGTGAGCTGGTGGCGATTCCGCTGGCGCAGCTATTAGAGCTGGAAGAGGAAGAGGAGTACTTCGACTGGGAAGTCAACGTCGACCTGAGTGCCTGCGTCAATAAAGGCAACACGGAAAGCGAGAACGGTCGCTTGCGGGCCGACGGCCAGGTAAAAATAGGTGATCACCGGCATCGCCTGGATCTGACCTTCAATCGGGAAACGCAGAACCAGCAGCAGATCCAGCAACAGGATCTCTACCAGTACAACTACAACTGGTTTTTCAATGACCCCTGGTTCATGGGCTTTACCGGAAGCTACGAACGCGACCCGATCAGGGACCTGGACGGTCGTGTCATCGCGGCGGGCCTGGTCGGTCTCGATATCTGGAATGCGGCACGACGCTTCCTGAACGTGCAGGGCGGACTGGGTTATCAGACTGAAGACATTGGTGGGGTGAGCAACAACAGCTCGGTCGCGATCTGGGCGTTGAGGTTTCGATACGATCTATTCAAGGGCGATTTCTCGTTCAATCACAATCAGTCGTTGACCTACAACATCACCGGCCGCGACAACACGGCGGTCAAGACATCCACGTCGCTTGATTACGAGCTGAGCGACATGATCACGCTGAAGTTCTCGGTCGATTACGACTACGAAAGCAATCCGGCGGATCTGGCAAAGAATTCGGACTTGTCGACGCTGTTTGGCGTGGGGCTGGAGTTCGAGTAGTTGAAACTGTGCCACCTGTCGCAAAAAAATAACAAGCAGCTTCTGTTTTTCGCCCCTGCGCCGTGATCAAATTGCGCATGGCGGCCCTTACGGCCGCCTGTTGTTGTGTGAAACATACAGGAGTATGACGATGAGCAGACGGATTCTGCATGTCACGTGTCTCGGCCTGTTGCTGCTGCTCGGTGGTCCGGCCATGGCGGTGGACAACGGCTTCTACCTTGGCGGCGCCGTCGGTGGCGCGAGCACCGAGGTCAGCGAAGACGGCCTCAAGTTCGACGAGAACGATTTCGCCTGGAAGATCTACGGCGGTTACCAGTTCCTGAGTTTCCTGGCGGTAGAAGGCGCCTACCGGAACTTCGGATCGCCGTCGACCACGATCCTCGGCAGCGACGTGAAGGTCGAGCCGACCGGCTTCGACGTTTCTGCAGTTGCGGGCCTGCCGCTGGGGCCGGTTTACGCTTTCGGTAAGCTCAGCGCCTTGTTCTGGGACGCGGACGTGATCGTCGACGGTGAGAAGTTTTCCGACGACGGCACCGATCTGGGTCTGGGTATCGGCTTGTCGATCGACATCGCCAAGATCCGCGTGCGCGGAGAAATCGAGTACTTCGACGTCGAAGACGGCGTGCTGATGTACACGGTCGGCGGCGCCTGGCTGTTCTGATCGACCGGCAGTGTTACCGGGCAGAGGCCGCTGCGGACCGTCGTTCGCAGCGGCCTTTGTCTTTATACTCCCGGCATGGGAGAGATGATTCGCCTGGTGGCGGCTGACGGTCACGAATTCGATGCCTATCTTGCGCGACCGGCGCGTGATCCTGTCGGCGGACTGGTCCTGGTGCAGGAAATTTTCGGCATGACCGGCCAGATGCAGCGCTGCGCCGACCGCTATGCCGAGCGCGGTTATCTCACCGTTCTGCCGGCGCTGTTCGACCGCGTGGAGCGTGGCCTGACCGTGGCCTACGACGACTTCGCGACCGGCGGTGCTGCGGCACAGGCCGTCACCGAAGACCAGGCAATGGCCGACTGCGAGGCCTCACGCCTGGCCGTGCGCGAAGCGGGCCGCAGCGCGATCATCGGTTATTGCTGGGGCGGCACGCTTGCTTACCAGGCCGCCAGTCTGCTCGGCTTCGACTGCGCGGTGTCCTACTACGGCGGCGGCATCGGCGCGCTGGTCGGGCGGCTGCAACCGAAAATCCCGGTGCAGTATCACTTCGGCGCGGAAGACAGCTTCATCCCTGAAGCCGTCATCGACAAGATTCGCGAAGCCGATCCCGACGGCGAGTTCTACGTCTATGAGGGCGCCGGCCACGGCTTCAACTGCGACGACCGCGACAGCTACGATGAGGTCGCGTCGAAGCAGTCCGAGGAACTCGCGCAGGCGTTCCTCGAACGATATCTGGCTGCTGCGGGCTAGTCGGCGACCGCCGCGGCTTCTTTCATCGCCGCACGCTTCTTGCGCACCACTTCCTTGCGCCGTTCCTTCGCTTCTTCGTAGAACTCGTCCCAGTCGTCGTCGACATCGTTCTCGTACAGGTCTTCGATATAGACCATCGCGGTCTTCGGCGACTCGGCCCAGTGAATGTAGCGCCAGCCCTCATCCGTGTTGCGCAGCACCGCGCTGACCCGAACGTCCTCGCCGATCGCGTTGCTCATGAAGCGCTTCATGTGAAAGCGCATCTCCCAGATCGCAATCGCGAGATCCGGACCGATCTGTTTGACCTGGATCTTGTCCATCTCCTCGCGGACTGCTTCCATGATCGGGTTCGGGCGTGGCGGGTCGAGGTACTCGTTCAGCCGGTCCCAGCCGACAAACCACTGCGCCTGCTCTTCGGCCAGATAGGTCGGGTAGGGCTCGTTCGGGTCCCAGAGTCCCAGCACGGTGGCGTAGTCCTGCGAGTTCCAGCGACGCGCGGTCTCCAGCACGATTTCTCTGACACCGGCTTCGATCTCGGGGTCGACCTCGATCGGCACCATCGGCTTGATGGTCTTGTGCGCGCCGGCCATGACCGGGCCTGACAGCAACAGGATGGCGGCGCCACACAGCATTGTTGCAATAAGGGCGAAACGGTTAGTGGACGGCATTTCGGCATCTCCGCAAGGCAGTAAACCAGGGGGGGAGGTTACCGCCTGGGCGGTCTGCCGTTCGACGCAGACGCCGCGGCGTTCGCGGGGTGAATGCGCCGTGCGAAAGAGTCAGGCTAGTCCAGGTTCATGCGCGCAATGATCTCGGCCAGTTCGCCCGAGGCGCGCAGTGACTCGATTTCCTCCCGAAGCTCGTTCGCGGCCTCCGGGCTTTCGGTGCTGACCAGGAAGCGCAGCGGCTCGTCGCGCAGCACCGCGTCGTCAGCGATGTCGAGCTTGTTGACCCGGATGATGCCCTTGAGCGTATCGACGTATTTCTGGCCGCGTTCGGAGTAGCGGATCAGCCCGTCGGCCAGTGCTAGAGAGGTCAGCGGCTTGCCGGCTGCGCGTCGTTCCGCACGGATCTTGCGCAGCGGCTCATAGGCCGGGTGCCCGCTAATATTGATGTAGTAGCCGCGCACACTGTCGAACGGCCAGTCGAATTTCGCGATGCGATGATCGCCGAGGCTGGCGCGCTGCTGGCCCGGCACCATGCCTTCGCCGCCGTAAGTCCATTGCCCGAACAGCGCGTTGCCTTCGACCGCGAAGCGCGACGTGCCGTAGCCGCTCTCGTAAGCGGCCTGCCCGAGTACCAGCCCGGGGGGCAGCACGTCGAGCTTGTACAAGAGCTCGTCGATCAGCGGCAGCATCAGCTGATCGTCTGCGTCTTCGGCCGGCGTATTGGCGCGCAGTACTTCGCCGACGCCGCGCAGCCATGCGCGATCGTCTGCCGCAAGCGGACTGCCGGCCTCGACGTCGCTGCGCAGCGAAGCGAGACGTTCGCGCCGGTCCAGCACCATTCGATTCGCATGCATGACCAGCGGCAGCATGAAGCGGTAGAAGACTTCCTTTTTGTCCGGTACCGGAATCTCCTGCGCGAGTTTCTGCCAGCGCGGGGCAATGCCGGTGATCAGCGCATAAGGTACGGTCAGCTGCACGCCACGTTGCTCCTCGCCCCACCAGTTTTCGGATTTCAGCCAGTCGGCGGCTTCGTCCGGCGTGCCGAAAATAATGACGTCGGCGTCGGCGTAGTCGGTGCGAGCGACGGGCGCGGCTGCTGCGGCAGGTTCGACTGCGGACGGCGTCGGCCCACGGTCCGGCGTTTCGCCGGAACAGCTGGCGGCAAACAACAGTATGGCAATCCAGCAGGTAAGCCGCGTGAGCATTCGTTGCATTCGAGTTTCTCCCGTTTGCTGCGCCGGCCCGGCAATATTCATGCGTTTCTCAATTGGTGTTGCTGATCAGCCAGGGATGGCTGAACCAGTAGTAGCGCCCCGACGGTCCGGGTGCGGTGCAGTTCACGCGCTGTCGCCCGGTGCCAAAGTCGCGCGCCGGGCCGACCGAGAAGCGGCGACCGTCTTCCAGCCAGTCGACTTCGACCCGGCCCTGGCCGCCGACGAAACAGGCCAGTTCCTGCCAGCGCGCCAGTTCGCGGGACAATGCGATCTCCACGCGCGGCCTGCGTTCGACGGTGACCGGATCCCACGGCGCGGCCGAGGCCCCCGGCAGCGGCAGGCTCGCGACCTTGGTGCGAAAACCGTCGATATCGGCAAAGTTCTCGGCCATCGGAAAGCGCGGCAGGGCGCGCCGGTCGCTGTCGCGCGCGACTGCGCCGGACTGCTGGCCGAAGGCGACGTAGCCGGCGGCCTCGATGAGATTTGCGGTGGCGATATCGAATTCGCCGTACGGGTAGGCGAATACGCCTGGCAGCGGCTCGAGTTCCGCGCTCAGCCGGGTCCAGCCGCGCTCGACATCGGCCTGCACGGCCGCGAGCCACTCGGTCTTGCCCTGTCCTTCCTCGCGCTCCATGACCGAGCGATGCGCGGCGCCGTGATTCGCGTAGCTTGCGCCGCCGGCGGCCATCTCGCGCATCTGTTCCCAGCTCATGTAGGCCGGCAGACCGTCGTCGACCGGGTCGGTCGCTACGAACACAGTGAACGGGAAGCCCGCGGCCTTCAGGCGCGGGTAAGCGACCTCGTGGACCGACAGATAGGCATCGTCGACCGTGATCACCACCGCGCGCTCAGGCAGTGGCGTGTCGTTCGCCAGCGCATCCAGCAGGTCCGCGAGCGGTATCACCGGGTAGTCGCGTTCCTGCAGGTGCGCAATCTGCGCCTCGAACTGGTCGACGCGAATACTGGTGGACGGGTAGCGGTCTTCGCCGAAGCGGTGGTACATCAGTACCACCGCGCTGTCATCGGCGGCTAGGCTGCTCGCAAAGCCGCCGGCGAGCGCCAGTAGCAGATACATCGAAGCCCTGATGCGCATGCCCTGAGTGTTGCACAAATGCTAGAACCAGGCACGCAGTCCGAAAGCGATACCCCAGCCCGACGGGTCCAGTCCGTCCTCACGCGCGGCCCGCGCGCGGTCGCCATAGAGCCGCGAGTATTCGACGCCGACATAGGGCGCAAACTCGGGCCGGAACTCGTAGCGCAGCCGCAGCCCGGCTTCGAGATCGGTTACACCGCTGCTGATCGACAAGGCCGGCACGTCGCTGAACGCGGCATTGATTTCAACGCGCGGCTGCAACAGCCAGCGTCGCGACACGCGCAGGTCGTACTCGAATTCC
>CBFCXA010000113.1:0-7319 GCA_965601985.1 uncultured Chromatiales bacterium
TGGCCGTGGCAGTGCTGTTGCTGCTCTGGATCTGGCGCGCACGTCGTCGGGAGGCGCAGCGTCTGGAGCAGTTCCGCAGCGAAATACTCGATGCGGCAGAGAACGCGGCGTTCGGCGAACGGGTCACGGTCCACGATGCCGGGCCGCTCGGCGAGCTCGCCAGCACCGTGAATCGCCTGTTCGATGCCCTGGCCGATCGAGATTCCGACCTTCGTCGTAGAGAAAACACCGTAGAAGAACTGGTCAATACCATGCCGGAGGTGGTCTTGCTGCATACCGACCGGGTGCTGTACGCCAATGCCTCGGCCGGCGCGCTGCTGGGGCTCGAGCCGGCGCAGCTGATCGGCCGGAACGTGACCGACCTGATTCGCCCGGCCTATCGGGCCATGACACGCAGCATGATCACAGCGCGACTGGAAGGCACCAGCGGCGACGATCTGGAGATTCAGCTGATCAACGGCGGCGACCGCGGCGGCTGGGTCCAGCTGTCCAGCGGCCTGGTGGAGTACCGCGGCCAGCAGGTCATTCTCAGCGTCGCGCGCGACATTGCTTACCGCAAGAGCATCGAAGCGACCCTGGGGCGCAGCAAGCAACAGGCGCAGTACACGCTGGAATCGATCGGCGAGGGCGTGATTACCACCGATACGGACGGTCGTATCGACTACATGAATGCGGCGGCTGAAGCATTGACGGGCGCCAGCCGCGAGGCGGCTGCGGGTCGCAGGCTCGGCGACATCGTCCGGCTGGTCGACGAAAACGACCGACGCGATCTCGGTGATCCGGTCAGCCGCAGCCTGACGGACCGCCGCCGGGTCAGCATCGGCCGGCGAGCACTGCTGATCCAGGCGGACAGTGAGCGGGAACTGTCGGTCGAGCTGACCGCGTCGCCGATCAAGGGCCCGGGGGACGAGACCGCTGCCGGCGTTGTGGTGATCATGCACGATGTGACCGAGATCCGCGGCCTGACGCAGAAGATGAGCTACCAGGCCGCGCACGACCCGTTGACCGGACTGGTTAACCGGCGCGAGTTCGAGCGCCGCATGGAGCAGTCGCTCAACAAGGTACGCGACGACGGCGTTCCGCACGTGCTGTGCTACCTCGATCTCGACCGGTTCAAGGCCGTCAATGACAGCTGCGGGCATCTGGCCGGCGATAATCTGCTGCGCGAGATCGCCGGGCTGATCAAGGAACAGGTGCGTGAATCCGATTTCGTGGCGCGTTTGGGTGGCGACGAGTTCGGCGTGCTATTGATCCGCTGCCCGCTCGACAAGGCCCGCCAGATTGCCGATGACGTATGCCGCGCGGTGCGCGATCATCGTTTCGTCTGGCAGGACAAGATCTTCACCGTCGGTGTCAGCATCGGCCTGGTCGAAGTCGGCCGGGACGGCGTTTCGATCAGTGATCTGCTGGCCGCCGCCGATTCGGCTTGCTACGTGGCCAAGCAGCAGGGCCGCGGGCAGGTTCACGTGTACTCCGCCCAGGACGAAGCCGCGGCCCGCCAGCGCGGCGAGATTCACTGGCTTCAACAGTTGCAGACCGCGCTCAAGGAAGACCGCTTCCAGATTTACACCCAGCCGATCATCGCCATCGCCGGCCGGCCGGAAGCCGGTCCGGCTACCGAGGTTCTGCTGCGCATGCGCGACGATTCCGGCGCGCTGGTGTTGCCCGGTCGCTTTCTCAAGGCCGCCGAGCGCTACCAGCTGATGGGCAGCATCGACCGCTGGGTCGTGCGCGCGGCGCTGGCCGCCATCGGCCAGGGCAGCATCCGCTTGCCGACCGGGCGAAGCTGCGCGATCAACCTGTCTGCGCAGACGCTGGGCGACGAGAGTTTTCTCGAGTTCGTGGTCGAGTGCCTGGATCACAGCCAGGTCGAGCCGGCGCGCGTGTGTTTCGAAATGAGCGAACAGGCAGTTACCGCCGACCTCGAGCGCGCACGACGCTTCATCGCGGTCTTGCACGGGCTGGGCTGCCAGTTCGGTATTGACGACTTCGGCAGCGGGGTGGGTTCACTCTCGCGTCTGCGCAGGTTGCCGATCGACTTCGTGAAAATCGACGGGGCCTATACGCATGCGCTGACTTCGGATAACGTCAATTATCAGGTCGTCGCAGCCGTCACCAAGCTGGCGCGCACGGTGGGTTTCCGTGTCATCGCCGAGCAGGTCGAGCAGCAGGCCGACTTCGATGCGCTGCGGGATCTGCAGGTCGACTTCATCCAGGGCCATTTCATCGAACGACCCGCGCCGCTCGGACAGGCGGCCTGAAGAAAAGAGGCAGGCATGTCGGATAGCAGACTGGAGCGCATCGCAGTCCTCGGAGCCGGAGTCCTCGGCGGGCAGATCGCATGGCACAGCGCGTTCAAGGGCAAGACAGTCGCCGTCTACGATCCCTTCCCCGACGCGCTGGAAAACGCCAGGGCCACACATCAGAGCTACGTCGGGATCTACCGGGACGCACTGGGCGCCGACGACGCCGCGATCGAGGCCACCCGTAACCGGCTCAGTTACCACGCCGAGATGGCGCCGGCCGTGGAGGATGTGGACTTCGTCATTGAGGCCGTGCCCGAGGTGCCGGAGATCAAGACCGACGTCTATCAGCAGATTGCACCCTTGCTGGCCGACCGGACCCTCATCGCCACCAACTCCTCGACGTTGCTCGCCCGGGACTTCGCCGAGGCGACGGGCCGGCCGTCGAAGTACTGCGCGCTGCACTTCGCGAACATGATCTGGTCGCTCAACGTCGTCGAGATCATGGCCCACCCGGATACGTCAGCTGCCACGCTCGCTTCGGTCACCCACTTTGCCCTCGAGATCGGCATGGTGCCGATCCCGGTCCGGCGGGAGCAGTCCGGGTATGTGATGAACTCGTGGTTCGTGCCCCTGCTCATGTCGGGCATATCCCTGGTGGCAACCGGGGTTGCCTCTGCCGAGGACGTCGACCGCAGTTACATGATCGCCAACCCCGGTGCGCCCATGGGCCCCTGCGGTTTCGCCGACCTCGTCGGCTTCAAGACCACCTACGATATCGCCTCGTACTGGGGCGAGGCCCGCAACGACGAGCAGCTGCTCACGGTCGCCGCCTTCGTCAAGGAGCGGTTCCTCGACCGGGGATTGCAGGGCAGGCGGGGCGGCGAGGGTTTCTATAAGTATCCGAACCCGGCCTACGAGGCGTGCGGTTTCCTGGATGTGCCCGACGCCAGCGTCGTGCCGGAGATCGTGAAAGCTGTCCTGCCTGCCTGAGCAGGCAGGACGACGAGCTGACAGGGTTCAAAAAAAGCCCCGCGCGAGGCGGGGCTGGTAAATCGTTCAGCGCGGTGTCGTTTACAGCAACGGCACCATCAGCAGCGCGACAATATTGATGATCTTGATCAGCGGGTTGATCGCCGGGCCGGCCGTGTCCTTGTAGGGGTCGCCGACGGTGTCGCCGGTGACCGCGGCCTTGTGCGCATCGGTGCCCTTGCCACCGCAGTTGCCGTCCTCGATGTATTTCTTGGCGTTGTCCCAGGCCCCGCCGCCCACGGTCATCGAGATGGCGACGAAAATGCCGGTGATGATCGTGCCGATCAACATGCCGCCCAGCGCGCGCACACCGCCGCCGTCGCCGAAGGCGAGATTGGCGAAGATCACCAGCGCGACCGGTACGACCACCGGCAGCAGCGATGGAATCACCATTTCGCGAATCGCGGCCTTGGTCAGCAGGTCCACGGCGCGTGAATAATCGGGCTTGGTGGTGCCTTCCATGATGCCGGAGATCTCACGGAACTGCCGGCGGACTTCTTCGACCACCGAGCCCGCGGCACGGCCGACCGCTTCCATGGCCATCGCGCCGAACAGGTAGGGAACCATGCCGCCGATGAACAGGCCGATGATCACGGCCGGGTCACTCAGGATGAAGCCGACCTCCGGGATCTTGCCCTCGGCGCGCAGGTTATTGGTAAAGTCGGCAAACAGCACCAGTGCTGCGAGCCCGGCAGAGCCGATCGCGTAGCCCTTGGTCACGGCCTTGGTCGTGTTCCCGACCGCGTCCAGCGGGTCGGTGATGCCGCGGACCTTTTCATCCAGCCCGGCCATTTCGGCGATGCCGCCGGCGTTGTCGGTAATCGGGCCGAAGGCGTCGAGCGCGACGATCATGCCGGTCATCGACAGCATCGACGTGGCCGCGACGGCAATGCCGTATACACCCGCCATCTCGTAGGCGCCCCAGATGCTCAGGCAGACCGCGATGACCGGAGCCGCGGTGGCCTTCATGGAGATGCCAAGGCCGGCGATGATATTGGTGGCGTCGCCAGTAATCGAAGCGTTGGCGATTTTCTGCACCGGCGCATACTCGGTGCCGGTGTAGTACTCCGTGATCCAGACCATGAAGGCCGTCAGCGCCAGGCCGATCAGCGCCGCCACGTACAGGCCGTTGGCCGAGTACCCCTCGATATCGGACATCATGCCGATGGTAACCGGGTAGAAAGCCAGCGCGGCGATGATGCCGGAAATGATTACGCCCTTGTATAGCGCGCCCATCACGCTGCCCTTCGCGCCGGTCTTGACGAAAAACGTGCCGATCACCGACGCGACGATCGAGACCGCGCCGAGTATCAGCGGGTAGAGTACGCCAGCCATTGCGTTGTCGCCCAGCAGCAGCCCGCCGAGCAGCATGGTAGCGATGATGGTTACGGCATAGGTCTCGAACAGGTCGGCAGCCATGCCGGCGCAGTCGCCGACGTTGTCGCCGACGTTGTCCGCGATCACACCGGGGTTACGCGGGTCGTCTTCCGGGATGCCGGCCTCGACCTTGCCGACGAGGTCGGCGCCGACATCGGCGCCCTTGGTGAAGATGCCGCCGCCGAGCCGCGCGAAGATGGAAATCAGCGAACCGCCGAAGGCCAGACCGATCAGCGCGTGCAGCGCATCGTCCAGCGTCTGACCGGTGCTGAGCAGCAGCCAGAAGTAGCCGGCTACGCCGACCATGCCGAGGCCTACCACCAGCAGCCCGGTGACCGCTCCGCCGCGGAACGCAACGTCCAGCGCCTTACTCATTCCCTCATGAGCGGCCTGGGCGGTACGCACGTTGGCGCGCACGCAGATGTTCATGCCGATGTAGCCGGCGGCGCCGGAAAACACCGCGCCGATCAGAAAGCCGATCGCGGTACCCCAGTCCAGCGCGAACCCTAGCAGCACGAACAGCACGCCGCCGACGATGCCAATGGTCGCGTACTGGCGGTTTAGGTAGGCGCTGGCGCCTTCCTGGATCGCGCCGGCGATCTCCTGCATGCGCTCATTACCGGCCGGCTGTGCCAGGATCCAGCGGACCGACACGGCGCCATAGGCCAGAGCCAGCAGGCCGGCCACCAGGCTCAGCAACAAGGCGAGATTACTCGACATGCTTATCCCCTCCCGAGAATGCAAGAAACCGTTCGCCTTACAAGCGTGCGGCTATAAGCATTTGAAATTTTTGAGGCTTTTCCGTTGCTAGCCGGAGTTCGGCCCGGAATGGCGCGGGATCATAGCACAAATCCGCGGGTCAGTTTCTTCGCCACCGGTACCTGTTTCAGCGTTACATACTCGGGCAGGCCGTTGCGGTAGGGCGGGTAGTCTTCGCCGCGGATCAGCGGCTCCAGATAGCGTCGGCAGGCCGGTGTGATGCCGAAGCCGTCTTTGCTTATGTAGCGTTTCGGCAGCATCTTTTCGCGATTCGCCACGCGGCTGAGCGGCGCTTTGCCGATCTTCCAGCGATACGGCTTGTCGGATACCCGCTGAATGGTCGGCATGATCGAATTCTCTCCAGCCAGCGCCATTTCGACCGCTGCCTTGCCGACCGCATAGGCCTGTTTTACGTCGGTTGCCGAGGCGATGTGCCGTGCCGACCGCTGCAGATAGTCGGCAATCGCATAGTGATACTTTAGTCCGAGTTCGTCGCGCACCATTTGCGCCACGACCTGGGCGACTCCACCCAGCTGCTTGTGTCCGAAAGCGTCCGTGGTGCCGGCATCGGCCAGAAAGCGGCCGTCACGGTAGCGTGCACCCTCGCTCACGACCACCACGCAGTATTCTTTGTCGCGCACGCATTCACGCACGCGTTTCAGAAACGCCCGTTTGTTGAACGGAACTTCCGGGAACAGGATGATCTGCGGCGGCTCGTCCGGGCCGTTGCCGGCCAGTCCGCCTGCTGCTGCTATCCAGCCTGCGTGGCGGCCCATTACCTCCAGGATGAAGACCTTGGTCGAGGTCATCGCCATGGAAGCCACATCCAGGGACGCCTCGCGCGTCGACACGGCAACGTATTTCGCTACCGAACCGAAGCCCGGGCAGGTGTCGGTTACGGGCAGATCGTTGTCCACGGTCTTCGGCACGTGTACGGCCTGCACCGGAAAGCCCAGTTTGCGACTCAGCTGCGACACCTTGTAGCAGGTGTCGGCCGAATCCCCGCCGCCGTTGTAGAAGAAATAGCCGATGTTGTGCGCCTTGAATACTTCAATCAGCCGCTCGTACTCGGCGCGGTTCTCCTCCAGGCCTTTCAACTTGTAGCGGGCCGAACCGAAGGCGCCGCCGGGCGTATGGCGCAGAGCCGCGATCGCCTTCGCCGACTCTTTGCTGGTATCAATCATGTCTTCGCGCAATGCGCCAATGATCCCGTTACGCCCGGCGTATAGCTTGCCGATGCGGTCGCGGTGCTTGCGGGCGGTCTCGATGACGCCGCAGGCGGAGGCATTGATTACCGCGGTCACACCGCCCGACTGGGCGTAGAAGGCGTTGGGTCTGGCCATGCTGTTCGCTCCGACGATCGCTTCGAACTGGTCACAGAAATTACCATAGCGCCGTGGCGTTCGTGCGTTTGACCTGCGTTGTCACGGAAGTTAGCGTAGCGCCGCTTGTCCCCGTCGCAGAGTTGAGAGTTCATGCGAATCGTATTCCTAGGTGCCCCCGGTTCCGGCAAGGGCACGCAGGCGCATCGGCTGGTCGCCGAGCGCAGCATGGTGCAGATCTCCACCGGAGACCTTCTGCGAGCGGCCGTTTCGGCCGGGACCGAACTCGGCCAGCGCGCCAAGGCGGCGATGGACGCCGGGGAGCTGGTCTCGGACGAGATCGTGCTCGGCATGATCCGGGATCGCCTGCGCCAGGGCGATATGCCTAACGGTTTTATCCTGGACGGCTTTCCCCGCAATCTCGTGCAGGCCGAAGCCTTGTCGAAGCTGCTGGAAGCCGAGGGGCTGCCTCTGGATGCAGCGGTGCTGCTCGACGTCGATTTCGATGTGCTGATGAAGCGTCTCACGGGCCGACGGACCTGCTCGAAGACCGGCAAGCTGCTTAACGTCTACTTTTCTCCCCAGG
>CBFCXA010000114.1:0-7314 GCA_965601985.1 uncultured Chromatiales bacterium
GGCTGCGCACGCCGATGTCATAAACGACCCGGCAAACGGCAAGGACGAAATGGACCAGTGGATGCAAGCGAATCGCGCGCGCTTTGAAGCCGCCTGATTCGCGTTCCAGGCAGGTCACTGCAACGCACCGATGTACCGGCGGCGGCAACGACAGGATACGAACGATCAACGTACAGGGGATCCGGCCATGCACGCAATCATCAATCATCCCGTATCCGCCCGCGCGTACCTCGCGCTCGGCCTGCTGCTGGTCGTCGCGGCACCAGGCGCTGCGGAAGAAATCACCCGCTGCGACGAGCTGGTGTCGCACCCGCTGGACCCGGATCGCGTCACCACCGGGGTATCTACCAGCGACGTACCGTCGGACGATGGCATTGCGGCCTGCCTGGCCGCGGTGGCCGACGACCCGGACAACCCGCGCCTGCACTACCAGCTCGGGCGCGTGTACTACTACGACGGCCAGACCGACGAGGCGATCCCGCACCTGGAAGCCGCCGCCGGGGCCGGTTACCGGCAGGCGGAGTTCGTGCTCGGCTACCTGTATGACGGCGGGCTCAACGGAGCAACAGACGACGTGTGCAGAACCGAGGAACTCTGGCTCAGCTCGGCGCGTCACGGGCGACTGGCGGCCATGGTCAGCTACCCGCATCACGTGGTCCGCGGCCGCTTCGATGGATGCGACATCCAGGCCGACGATAAGGAAATGATGAGCTTTCTCGAGCAGGCGAAGGCGCGCAAGCTCGACTACTACCAGACGGTGCTCGTCGACGACCTGTTGGAAGACCTCACGGCGCGTATGAACCCTGACTAGTCTTGGCCGAAGCTCCTGAGCGCCTGCCGACCGGGCCGCATGGCGCTGCATTGCCTATAATTGGCAGATCACGGCGATCAGCCACGGTAGGGGTGGATATCTTGGCCAACAGATTTCTCGTCTGCCTCGGCATCGTATTGCTGCTCATCATGCAGCAGTCGGTTGCCAAGGAAAGACCCTGGCGCGACTGGCCCACCGGCAATCGTCTGGCTATTGCGGCGGGTGGATTCTGGCCGAATCTCGATACCAAGGTCCGGCTCGACTCCAGCGACGGTATCCTCGGCACGACTATCGATTTCGAGACGAACCTGGGCATGGAAGAATCCAAGGCCCTGCCCATCTTTGTCGCTCGCTGGCGAATTTCGCGCCGCAATGCCATTGACTTCGCCTATTTCGATCTGGATCGAAGCGGCCAGGCAATCAGCGACGTCACCATCCGCTTCGGTGACGTGATTTTCCCCGCCAACCTGCCATTGAATTCGTTCTTCGATTCGGAGGTTTACTCTGCCGCCTGGAGTTACTCGTTCATCCACAGGCCAAAAACGGATATCGCATTCCAGATCGGGCTGAACATCCAGGACATCTCGGTCGGCATCAAAGGTCCGTTTGGTAATCTCACCGAAGAGGCCGATGTCACCGCGCCGCTGCCAACCTTTGGATTAAGTTTCCAGCACTTTTTCACGGACAAGTGGTCGATCGACGCGCGCATGGGCATCTTCGCCATCGACATTGAGCTTAGCTCAGGTGACTTCTCCGGCGAGGTCGTAAGCCTCGGCACCGGGTTAGGCTTTGATCCCTGGCGGCGCCTTGGCTTTCGCTTCGGCATGGAGTATTTCGCCGTCAAGCTGGATATCGAGGACGAAGACTGGGCCGGCGCCCTGCGCTACGACTGGTGGGGCCCGACCGCGCAGATCACCTTCAGCTTCTGACACGCCGGCTCCGGCTCTATCGGCAGGGCCGCCTGGTATTCCTTGGTTTTGCCCGGGCATTCCGTTAATCTCCCGCCTCCGCGGCTGCTGCCGCACTCAACCGAGAGACCGCACATGACGAAGTCATACGACGTCATTCACCTGCCGCCGGCCCGCGGCGCGGTCTCGCCTGCCTTGCTCATCGGCCGCCGACGACTTAGCTGACGCGACCCGCCGCCCCGGCACGAACCCGCGACTGCCACGTAGTCGCCAAGACGCAGAACCCGAACGGCGCATGGCCGGCGAACTGTATTTCGGTACCACGATGAACAAGGCAATCAATCGACCCTCACCGGGCCAGCGCCTCAGCGCTGCCTGGGCCCTGCTGCGCGAGTCGCTGGCAGGCAACGAGCCCGACTACACCAGCGGCCCGGTCGGCCGCGCGGTGATCCTGCTGGCCATCCCGATGATGCTCGAGATGGTCATGGAGTCGGTGTTCGCCGTGGTCGACATATTTTTCGTCGCCGGCCTCGGCGCCGACGCGGTGGCCGCGGTTGGCCTTACCGAAGTGGTGATCACCCCGCTGTATGCGATTGCGGTGGGCCTGAGCACCGGCGTGACCGCGATGGTCTCGCGGCGCATCGGCGCCGGCGATCGGGACGCCGCCGGCGTGGTCGCAGGACAGGCGGTTTGGATGGGGCTGCTGGTGTCGGCCGTGGTCGGCGCAATCGGTCTCAACTTTGCACCGCAGATTCTCGGCTGGATGGGCGCCAGCGATGCCGTCATCGACATGGGCGCGAATTACACGCAGATCATGCTCGGCGGTGCGATTACCATCGTGTTCCTGTTCCTGCTGAACGCGGTGTTCCGCGGCGCGGGCGACGCAACCATCGCGATGCGCGCGCTGTGGCTGGCCAACGGCATCAACATCGTGCTCGACCCCTGCCTGATCTATGGCCTGGGCCCGTTCCCGGAAATGGGCGTGACCGGCGCCGCGACCGCGACCAACATCGGCCGCGGCATCGGCATCATGTACCAGGTGTGGATGCTGACCCGCGGGCGCGGGCGTATCCGGCTGGCCTGGCGACACCTGCCGATCCGGCTGCCGATACTGTTGCGCATGATGAAAATCTCGGCCGGCGGCATGCTGCAGCACTTGATCGCCACCTCGAGCTGGATCTTCATCATGCGGCTGGTGTCGCCTTTCGGCAGCGCGGCCGTGGCCGGCTACACCATCGGCATCCGGTTGCTGGAGCTGACCTTCCTGCCGGCATGGGGGCTGGGTAATGCGGGCGCAACCCTGGTCGGACAGAACCTCGGCGCCGGCCAGCCGGAACGGGCCGAGGCTTCGGCCTGGCGCGCGGTAAGATACAATGCGGTGTTCCTGGTCAGCGTGGCCATCGTATTCCTGGCCGCGGCCGACGTTATCGTGCCGCTGTTCTCGTCCGACCCGGAAGTGATCCGCTATGGCACCGCCTGCATGCGCATCATCGCCTGCGGCTTCGGCTTCTACGCCGTGGGCATGGTGCTGATGCAGGCCTTCAACGGGGCCGGCGACACCTTCACGCCATCGTGGATAAACGGCGTATGCTTCTGGCTGTTCCAGATTCCGCTGGCCTTCACGCTGATCCGCTTCTTCGGCTTCGGACCGGAGGGCGCGTTCATAGCGATCGCGCTGTCGGAATCGCTGGTTGCACTTATCGGCGTACCGCTGTTCCGGCGCGGCAAGTGGAAACTGCGCGAGGTCTGACGACGATGACTGACACGACGAAATTCCGGGACAAGATTGCCGAGAAGTACGCGGCCAGACCGGTTGCAGACGATGCGGCCTACCAGCGCAAGCTGGAAATTACGCGTGGCTACTTCCGCCCCAGTACCCGCGTGTTCGAGTTCGGCTGCGGCACCGGTTCGACCGCGATTGCGCATGCGCCGCACGTCGCTTAGGTACACGCAACCGACATCTCTGCAAAGATGATCGAGATCGCGCAGGTAAAGCGGATGCCGCGGGTATCGACAACATTCGTTTTGAGCGGGCGACGCTGGAGGAACTCGATCTGCCGGCCGATTCGTTCGACGTGGTGCTCGGGCTCAGCATCCTGCACCTGCTCGAAGACTACGCAGCGGCGATCGACAAGGCATTTGCCTGGTTGAAGCCCGGCGGCGTATTCGTGTCGAACACCGCCTGCATCGGCGATTCCATGCCGCTATTCGGGCTGGTTGCGCCGCTCGGCCGCTGGTTCGGCGTGTTTCCCTACGTGAACATCTTCACCGAATCGGACCTGTTCAAGCGCGAGGATCTGCAGCCGGTGTTTTCGTTCAGGATTCGCGGCGGCGTGCCGAAGCCGAGGACCTGTGTTTCCTGCATCCGTTCGACGATCCGGTCACGCTCGAGCATGTCGGGCGCTTCGCCGGCGGCGTCGCGGTCAAGCGGATCGGCGACGAGTGCGTGCTGCGTTTCGAGTTTCCCGAGCGGCGCGGCGCTCTACTGAAATTCCTGACCGATATCGGCAGCCGCTGGAGTTTCAGCCTGTTTCACTACCGCAATCACGGCTCGGCCTACGCGCGCGCTGGCCGGGCTGCTGATAGCGCCGGATGAGCGCGAAGGCTTCTTCGAGCACCGGGCAAGGCTCCACTACCCGTTCCACGACGAAACGCAGAACCCGGCCTGACGCCGCTTTATGTGCGGCGAGACCGGCGCCGATACCCTCGCCTGATCGCCCGCGCTCAGGCTGCCGGCTTGCGGAACTTCAGCGTAAAGCGATCGCTCTCACCGATCGCCAGGTACTTGTCCTTGTCCTCTTCTTTCTTGCGCAGCGTCGGCGGCAGGGTCCACACGCCGGTGTCGTAGTCCTTGGTATCGGCCGGGTTGGCGTTGATCTCGGACTTGTCTTCGAGCACGAAGCCGGCAGCCTCGGCCAGCGCGATAGCGTAATCCTCGTTCACGTAGCCCGACGCGGCCTTCGGGTCCTGCTCCATGTCGGGATTGCCGCGGTGTTCGACCACACCGAGCACGCCACCAGGCTTGAGCGCCTTGTACATGGCCTCGAACATACCCTCGGCATAACCGCGCGGCATCCAGTTGTGGATGTTGCGGAAGGTCAGCACCATGTCGACCGACTCCGGCTCGGCAAAGTCCATTTTCTCCGGCGGCATCAGCACCAGCATCTCGACATTACCGTACAGGTCCGGATGCTCGGCCAGCTTGTCCATATAGGCCGCGATGCCCTTGCGCACGAACTCCATGTCGCTTTCCGGGTCCCAGTGCGCGGCGTAATAGCGGCCCTTCTCGTTCACATAGGGCGCGATCACCTCGGTATACCAGCCGCCCGACGGCCAGATTTCAACCACGTGACTCTCGGGCGTGAGGCCGAAGAACTCCAGCGTTTCGACCGGGTGACGGAAGGCATTGCGCGCGCGGTTGGCTACGGAGCGATGCTCGCCGTCGGCGATCGCAGCCAGGCTGGGGCCGCTCTCGGCCGGTGCCTCTTCCACGGCAGCAGCCGGTGGTGGCGGCGGCGCCTCGGCCGCGGGCGGCGGGCTTTCGGGTGCGCCGCAGGCAGTGAGCAGGGCGGCGGGAATCAGGCAGAACAGGGACTGGCGCAGCGAGGACATGGCGAACCTCCGACGGGGTCAGGTGTTTACGCGAAGCATGGCAGCTTAAAAGAAGCCACGCCGCGATGCCAAGCATCCAGCGAAACAGGCGTCAGGCGAACTGCGCGCGATTGATGTGGCTGAGCTTGTCCGGCTGCGGCAGGCGCCAGAAGTCGCGCAGCTCGCGGGTCATCTCCGGCGCCGGGTGGCCCGGCTCGAAGCGCGACTCCAGGCTGCGCACATAGGCGCCGGCATAACGCGTGGCGTCGCGATAACGCTGCAGTTCGCCGGGCGACAGATCGTCGTCGAACAGCGGCGCAGCAAACAGGCGCTGGAACAACGCGTCCAGCTGAGCCGACTGCTGGCGCGCCAGCAGCACTCGCGCGGTGATGTACTTGTCGATCTCCGCCTGCAGCTCCATCTCCAGCAGCGTCACGCTGCGATCGGCCCGGGCATTCCAGGCCAGGTAGACGAAGTGGCTGACGCCCTCCAGCGCCAGGCAGAAATCGGCGAGGTTCTCCTCGCCCAGCGCCGCGACCGGGTCGCGCTCGGCCAGCCGTGCGAGCAGTTCGTCGTCGAGGAACAGCGCCAGGTCGAGATCGTCGCCGTCCTGGTGCACCAGCAGTTTCTCGCGCGTCACGCGCCCGTCGTCAGTGGTCGACAGGGAGAGAAATCGCGGGTCGGTAACCAGAAAGTCGCGAACATCGTGCTCCAGATCGACGTGGTAGACGTCGGCGAGCAGGCTTTGCAGACCGTCCAGCATCTGCGCGTGTCAGTGCGAGTAGCCGGTGCGGGCCTGTTCCATCGGGTGAATGCCCATAGCCTGCAGCAGGCGCCGGGCGCGCTCACTGCCGGTCTTGAACCACAGCTCGTACAGGCGCATCGCGTCTTCGTCGCTGTTGCTGCGCGCCGACTCGCGCACCTCGTGCAGCACGTCGACCACCGAGCCGAACTTGGAGCCAAGCTCGTCGAACACGTCACCGAGGGCGCGGCCGCGCAGCGTACCGCGCAGGCTCCCGGCCAGGCTGTGATAGGCGCCGCCACCCATGCGTACGTAGTAATCGACGTCGACCGCGGCGGTGCGCAGTCCATCGGCAAAGAATCCGGCGACGAATAACGACACGTCGCCGAGTCTCTGCAGCGCGAAGTTACGTTCGTCGGTATTCGAGGCCTCGAGCGCATCCGACAGCATCAGCGCCAGCGGGCGCAGCTGCGGGCCTTCGGGACCGGGTTCGTAGAAGTCTTCGGAGCGGGCGAACAGCGTGAGCAGATTAACGACGTAGTGCGCAGCGTGATCGTCGATGACCACCTGGTTGGCAGCCATGGCCGAATCGAGCGAGTCCCGAAAGAACTCCTCGAGGCTGGTGACGGGCGTCAGCCCGTTCTCTTTCTGCTCACTGGTTCCCATATCCCCTCCTGGTTTATGGGGCCAGCTACACGCGGCAGCTTGGCGTACCTTTCCCGTCGATTGTGCTGCGTGTCGTCAGGCCCCTTTGGTGAGTTGATACGCGCGAACGCCGGTTCGCGACGCTTTTGACAATAACCCGCTCAACGCGGGCGGCGTGTGACCGAGTTCACGATGCCCCGAATTCCCGTTCGGCGCAAACGCCGTTCCGGCAGACTGCTCGCATAGCGGTTGCGCAGAAAGTGCGTATCCGCACGGGTTCTGATTTCAGCGAGGCCCGCGGTGTAGTCATCCGGCAGCTGGTGATATCGCGCACCGGCCAGCACCAGGTCCCGGTACCACGCCATCGGCTGCAAACTCGCATCGCTTGCCACCGATCGTGCGCGATACGTCCACGCGTCGCACACTCTGCCAGCCGGCCATTCGACGACTGTCACACGAACACGCCGGTATCCACGCCCTTCGATTCGATCGAGCTGCAACAATGCGTCGCGCGAGATCTCGTACAGCGCGCCCAGCACCCGCTGACCGCGCGCGGGCCCGATGTCGCACTTGCCGCTGCCGTCGCGGCCCTGCTTGCGAAAGTCCAGTCGATAGTC
>CBFCXA010000115.1:0-7297 GCA_965601985.1 uncultured Chromatiales bacterium
CGCCATCAACGCGTTCAGGTCGATTTCGACCGACGGTTCGCCGACATTGTCCGTTTCGATCCCTTCTTCGGTATCGACGAAGTCACGTTCGACCTCGTCGTCATCCGCTTCGGATCGCTTGTTTTCGGCTTTGCCATCCTGCTCCAGCATGCGACAACTCCTTCCGATTCCAGCTCGCTTATGTTGAAGATCAGCGTTTCTGAAGCCCTTATAAAAGCAAGCCGTGCAGGCCTGCAAGCGCCATTCTCACAAACCGTGAGCCAGTTCCGCTCCGAGGCGGAAAAGCGCTCAATGACGGGGGTTTCGGGCTAGCTGGCCAGCTGGTTGAGTTCGAAAATCGGCAGCAGGATAGCCAGCACGATTAACAGGACGATGATACCCATGCCGATGATCAGGCCGGGCTCGAGAATACCGAGCAGAGCGGCGATCAGGCCGTCCATTTCGCGTTCCTGGTTGGCTGCCGCGCGCTCGAGCATGGTCTCCAGTTCGCCGCTGGCCTCGCCGCTGGATATCAGGTGGATGCACAGTGGCGGAAAAAAGCCGCCGACGGCGAGAGACTTGCCGATGGCCGCACCCTCGCGGATGCGCGATGCGGCTTCCTCTACCGCTTCACGCATCGGCAGATTGGTTATTACCTGGGCGGATATGCGCAGCGATTCGAGCACCGGCACGCCACTGCCGGTCAGAATGCTCAGCGTGCGCGTGAAACGTGCAGTATTGAAGCCGCGGTTCAGCTTGCCAACGATCGGCAGCCGCAGAAGCGTACGGTCGAAGTGCCGCCGGTTGTCGGGATTGCGCAGCAGGCGATTGAACAGCCAGGCCGCCACTCCCAGGCCGATTACAAGTACCAGGCCGTAGTCGCGCAGGAAGTCGCTCATTGCGATCAGGTAGCGCGTGAGCGCCGGTAGCTCCTGTCCGGTATTGCTGAACACGCCGACGACTTTGGGCACCACGTAGACCAGCATCAGGCTGACGATGCCGATGGCGAGTATCGTCAGTACCACCGGGTAGATCATCGCGTTGTTGATTTTCTGGCGCAGTTCCTGCCGGTTCTCGGTGTAGTCGGCCAGGCGTTCCAGCACTGTATCCAGGTGCCCGGACTGCTCGCCCGCTGCGACCGTGGCCCTGAACAGTTCTGGGAAGGCCTTCGGGAAGTCCGCAAGACCGTCAGCCAGGCTGTGCCCTTCCATGACCTTGGCACGTACGCCGAGCACGATGCTCTGGACACGTGGAATCTCGCTCTGCTCGCCGACTGCCTTCAGCGCTTCTTCCAGCGGCATCGATGACTTTACCAGCGTGGCCAGCTGGCGGGTGATTAGAGCGAGGTCGGCAGCGGACAGGGAGCGTCGCAGCGTGAACGTCTGCTGGCGGTTGCTTTCCTTCTGCGCGACCTCGCTGACGCTAAGCGGCAGCAGCTGCCGGTCGCGCAGCAGCTGGCGAACCTGGCGCGCGGTGTCGCCTTCGATTACGCCCTTACTCTGCTTGCCGGCCGGATCGACCGCGGTGTACTCGAACGCTCCCATCAGTCGCCGCGGGCGACGCGCAGTACTTCTTCCAGGGTCGTGTCGCCCTCCATGACCCGGCGCATACCGTCGTCGCGGATACTCTGACTGCGTGTGCGCGCGTAGTTCTCGAGCTGATGCTCACTGGCGCCATCGTGGATCATGGTGCGCATTTCGTCATCGATACTGACGACTTCGTAGATGCCGGTGCGCCCGCGGAAGCCTTCCGACGCCGGCAGGTCCTCCGGCGGACGATAAAGGGTAGGCGCCTGGTCGGGATCGATGCCCATGGCCCGGCACTCGTATTCCGAGGCCTGGTAAGCCTGCTTGGTAACGGGGTCCAGCACGCGGACCAGGCGCTGCGCGATTACGCCGATCAGGCTGGACGACAGCAGGAAGGGTTCGACGCCCATGTCACGCAGCCGCGTGACCGCGCCGACCGCGGTGTTCGTATGCAGCGTGGACAGCACCAGGTGTCCGGTCAGGCTGGCCTGCACCGCGATCTCCGCGGTCTCCAGGTCACGAATCTCGCCGACCATGACCACGTCCGGGTCCTGGCGCAGAATCGCGCGCAGGCCGCGCGCGAAGGTCATGTCGACCTTGGTATTGACCTGCGACTGACCGATCCCGTCTATGTAGTACTCGATCGGGTCTTCCACGGTCATGATGTTGCGCGTGTCGTCGTTGATGCGCTCCAGCGCCGCATACAGCGTCGTGGTCTTACCCGAGCCGGTCGGACCGGTGACCAGGATGATGCCGTGCGGCTTGTGGATCAGCTCGTCCATGGTGGTCTGCGAGGATGGCTCCATGCCGAGGTGGCTCAGATCCAGGCGTCCGGCCTGCTTGTCGAGCAGGCGTAGCACCACGCGCTCGCCGTGACCGGCCGGCATGGTCGATACACGCACGTCTACCGCGCGCCCGGCAACGCGCAGCGAAATGCGCCCGTCCTGTGGCAGCCGTTTCTCGGCGATGTCCAGCTTCGACATGACCTTGATGCGCGACACGACCAGCGGCGCCACCGCGCGCCGCGACTGCAGCACTTCGCGCAGCACGCCGTCGACACGAAAACGCACCACCAGCCGATTTTCGAACGGCTCGATATGGATGTCGGATGCGTTTTCCTTGACCGCCGAGGTCAGCACCGCATTGATCAGGCGAATGATGGGTGCGTCGTCGTCGCTCTCGAGCAGGTCGGAGGGTTCGGGCAGTTCCTGCGCGACGCGGAACAGGTCGGTGTCTTCGCCCAGGCCCTCGACCATCTGCATGGTCGTGTTGGAGTCCTGCTCATAGGTCTTCTGCAGGCGGTCGTCGAATTCCTCGATGTCGACCACGGTCAGCTGGAGCGGCCGGCCGATGAAGCGTCGGACCTCGGCGAGGCTTGCCGGACTGGCATCCCGCCGCACCAGCGTCTGCGCGCGCCCGTCGACGAAGCTGTGCACCAGCAGACCATGGCGTTTAGCGAAGGAGAAGGGCAGCAGGCGCTCGCCGCTATCGGTAACCGGTGCGACCTCCGGGTCGGCCACCGGCAGTTCGGTCAGCGTGTCCTCCGCGAGGTCTACCGAGATTTCAGTCGACATCCTGTTGACCTGTGTCGGCGTCCGGCGAACCCTCGGGCAGGTTGCGCAGGTCGATGGTCGGTATTTCGCTGGGGTCGACGCCGGCTTCCGCGGGGCTGGGACCGCGCGGGTCGCGCGGCATGATGTCCGGCGCCGGCATTCTCTCGCCCCAGTTCGGCAGCACGCGGTCCTGTTTGCGGCCCATCTGCAGCGCGCGAATATAGTTGTACTTGGCGTTGGTTTCGAAGGCGGCCTGCCGGTCGTCGCGCAAAATGGTTGGCTTGATGAAGAACATCAGGTTGGTCTTCACCTTCGCCGTGCTCGTAGAACGGAACAGGGCGCCGACCAGCGGGACGCTGCCGAGCAGGGGCACGCGCTCCTCGCGATCGCGGTAAACCTCTTCGATGAGTCCGCCAAGCACCAGGATGCCCGTGTCCTCGACAATCACCGCGGTCGTGATATTGCGGTTGTTGGTAATCAGGTCGACGGCCGCCGCGCTCTCGGCGACCTGCGAGATCTCCTGGCTTATCTGCAGGCGAACCGCGTCGCCTTCGTTGATTTGCGGCGTGATCTTGAGCGTCGTGCCCACCTGCTGGCGTTCGATGGTCTGGAACGGGTTGACGGCGCCACCCACGTTGCCGGCGTTGGTGAAGCTGCCGGTCAGGAACGGTACTTCCTGACCCACGCTAATTTCCGCTTCTTCGTTGTCCAGGGTCACGATTACCGGGGTGCCCATGATGTTGGTGTTGGCCTCGGCTTCCAGCGCTTCGATCAGTGCGACGAAGTTCAGCCCACTGTCGGCGATACGGCCGATGCCGAGTGACAGGCCGCTCGGCAACGCAGAGGCAGCCTGGCCAGTGCCACTGTCGCCGCCGTCGATAATGCCGGCCAGTCCGGTCACGCCAAGTCGGTCGCTGAAATTGGTGACGCCGATCGCGTTCTCGAGGTCAGCGTCGCCAATGGCCCAGGTGATGCCGAGATCGCCCGAATTATCGGCAATTATCTCGACGATTATGGTCTCGAGCAGTACCTGCAGGCGGCGGATATCGAGCTTGTCGACCACCGACATCATCGAGCGCATCAGTTTGGGCGGCGCGGTCACGATGATCGCGTTGGTCGCTACATCGGCCCAGACATTGATTTCGCCGGAATCTGCCGGTCCGCCGACATCTGTAGCTGCGCGCTGATACTGAGCCTGCAGTTTGCCGGCCAGTTCTTCCGAATCTGCATAGCGCAGGTAACGTACCTGCGTGTCGCCGCCGTCTTCCAGCGGCGTATCCAGGTGTGTAATCAGCGTGCGCAGGCGCAGGCGTTCGTTCTTGTCGCTGCTGATGAGGACGCTGTTGGTCCGCTCGTCCGCAACCACGGTGGTCGACGTAGCCGCGGCGCCGGCCTCGGCGCGCGCGCCCTGCGACAGGGCGTTGACGATGCGTACGATCTCGGCCGCCGATGCATGCTGCAGCCGGATGATTTCGAAGTCCTCGTCGCCGGACTGGTCGATGCGGCGAATGATCCGCAACATGCGGTCGACGTTTGCGGCCCGGTCCGAAATAATCAGCATGTTCGAGGCAGGATAGGCGGCCAGGTGCCCGTACTGCGGAATCAGCGGCCGCAGAATCGGCACCAGCTGCGCGGCAGCCACATTTCGAACCTGGATGACCTGAGTGACGATGTCATCCGCCCGACTCGGCGTATCGGTCATCTCGACGCCGGGCACCTGACGGGCGTTGGCGTCAGGCAGAATCTTGATCAGGTCTCCGGACGGCACAGCGACGAAGCCGTAGACCGACAGGATCGACAGGAAGGCTTCATAGAAAGCATCCGCACTCATCGGTACGGATGACAGCATGGTCACCTGCGCTTTCACGCGCGGATCGAGCACGAAGTTTTTGCCGGTGACTTCTCCGACCGCCTCGATGACCTGGCGGATATCGGCGTCCTTGTAGTTCGGCGTGATCGTGGTTTCCTGGGCATTCAGCGCGCCCGCGGCAAGGCAGGCCACCAGCGCCAGGCCGGCGACGAAGCCGGCGATATGATCACGGCTGGTCATTGAGTCGTACTGCCTGCGTCTGCCACCTGAGCCGTGTCCAGGGTCATGACCTGGGACTGGCCATTGCGTTCGACCGTGACGGTCACCTGGGTCGAATCCCCGAGGCTGCGGAAAATCTGCATGCCTTCGGCCGGATTATTCAGTGCCATACCGTTGATTTCCGTGACCAGGTCCCCTGGACGCAGGCCGAGTGCGGCGAACTGCTGGCGATTGCGGCCGGGGTAGACGCGGTAACCGCGCAACTGGCCGTTGGGCATGAAGGGCTGCGGCCTGACCACATCGGTGAAGCTCGCCGCGTTGTCCTGGACCAGCTGCTGCACCGTCGGCCGCGCACTGGGCGCGCGGGATCGGCTGCGCGAAACGGTGTTGCTGGCGGCAAATTCGCGCGGCAGGCGCAGGGCTTCGAGTACGCCACCGCGGTTCAGTATCACGCGGTCTGCGTGGACCTGGTGCAGCGTGGCACCGCCCGGTATCGAGTCGCGCAGGAAGTAGGTCTGCTCGTCGCCCGAGCCGTCGGCGATGATCGCGTGGGCGCTGCGCTGGTCGCTGGAGGCGACGGCCGCGCGCAGGCTCAGGTTCAGGCGGGTGTCCGGCGCGTCGAGCACGTCCTGGGCAACCGGCTCCGGCTCTGGTTCCGCGCCGGCCTGGCCGAACAATTGCGCGGCGCTGAGGTCGGTGTAGTCGCGCGTCGTGGCGCTCGCCGCTGCCTGGCGAGGCAGCGCAGCCGGCGGCTGCCAGTCCACCTCGGTGCTCTCCGGATACAGGGCCCAGGCCAGCTTGGCCAGGTACCAGGCCAGCAGCGCTACCAGCAACAGCGAGATCCAGAACGGCAGGCGCTCACTGGCCTGCGCCAGCAGTTGCTCCGGGCTCTGGTCGCCCAATCGTGAGAAAATATGCTGTACGTTCACTGGGCGACCCGCAACTCCATGGCCCGCTGGCCTGCGCGGTTATAAGTCTTTCAACGACTTGGCATAATAATGGCTTACTCGCCGAGCGCAATAATATAGGACAAATCCCTTGTATAGCAGCGGATTGGACCCCATATTTGCGATCGCTTGAAATAAAGCAGAAATTGCTGGCCTCGGTTGTCGCCAGACGGATTCAGGGGTAGATATTTGCACTGCAGCAAAGCGCTGGCGGCTAGAATCAATTCACATCCGACTGCCCCGACGGGCGCGAACTTCGCAAAGGCAATGAGCGGCGAAAACGACAGCGATTCCCCGTCCGGTGGTGAGGATTATGGCCTGGCCGTCGAGGAGGCCAAGCCAAAGCTCAAAAAACCGCCGTTGTACAGGGTGGTTTTGTTGAATGACGACTACACGCCGATGGAATTCGTCGTGGAAGTCCTGGAACTGGTTTTTGCGATGGACCGCCCCAAGGCGACGCGCGTGATGCTCGAAGTGCATACCAAGGGCAAGGGCGTGTGCGGTGTGTTTACCTACGAGATTGCCGAGACCAAGGTAGCGCAGGTGAGCAGCTACGCCGAACAGCACCAGCACCCGTTGCTGTGCACGATGGAGGAAGCCTGAGACATGCTGAGTAGCGAACTGGAGTTCTGTCTGAACGACGCCTTTCAGCAGGCGCGCGCGGAACGGCACGAGTACATGACGGTCGAGCACCTGCTGCTGGCGCTGCTCAGCATCCCGCATGTCGAAGAGATTCTGCGTGCCTCCGGCGCGGACCTGGAGCGTCTGCGCAAGGACCTGAAGGCCTTTGTCGACGACTCGACGCCGCGTCTGCCGGACGACAGCGAGGCCGACGTACAGCCGACACTGGGTTTCCAGCGCGTGCTGCAGCGCGCGGTGTTTCACGTGCAGTCCAGCGGCAAGAAAGAAGTCCGGGGCGAGAACGTGCTGGTCGCGATCTTTGGCGAGAAGCAGTCGCACGCGGTGTACCTGCTGGATCTGCAGGACATATCGCGCCTCGATGTGGTCAATTTCATCTCGCACGGTGTCAGTAAAGTCGGTGACGGCAAAGCGCCGGCGCGCGATCCGGCCGCTGAAGCCGAGGGCGCCGAGGCCGAAGCGCCGGCCAACCCGCTGGAGTCTTATGCCAGCAACCTGAATGAGCGGGCCCGGGAAGGGCGTATCGATCCGTTGATCGGACGCAGCGATGAGATCGAGCGCACCATCCAGGTGTTGTGCCGGCGGCGCAAGAACAACCCGCTATACGTCGGTGAGGCCGGCGTC
>CBFCXA010000116.1:0-7272 GCA_965601985.1 uncultured Chromatiales bacterium
ACGCAAACTACCGCCACCGCCTACTATATCGTCCAGAATCGCGTCGGACGCCCAGTCCTCGGGATCAATGAACATGGCAAAAAAACGATCGCCATCCTGGGCAGCTTCTTCGTTATCAAAGATATCGACACAATCACGGGTGCAGAAAAAGAAATTCCCCAACGCGGTAGTGTTGGCTGTCTCGGTATTCCAGCCAGACGCATAGGTTGCGCCTTCTGTTAGTGCATCCGCGGTCGTTGAGATGTCTACTGACGACAGTAGACCGGTGCTAATGTCTAGTGAAAAACTACCCGTAGCAAATCCTCCGGTGAACTGATTCAGTGGATCGACGAGCTGCACATTCTGCAAAGAGAAGTGCACTGTCGCCGCGTGAGCGCTTTGCAGCAGCATAATCCCAAGTAATCCTGCAAGGGCTAATCGGCTGCGAAAGAGACGCTTGACCATACAAGCCACCGAGCACCAATCAAACATTCGTGATCCCCTTTTGTAGTTGGCATCATCGGGTATCAGACGCAGTCAATTTAGCAAGAAACAAAGGAGCGCCGCAATTTGGGGGGCTGGCGTATTTGAGCTCACCTCGTTACGCCTAAGGATCGGGTTCCCGCCATGCGCCCTTGGGTTAGCAGCCGCCGCTCGGCCGACTCCTGGCTAGGGGGCGAATCTGGTCTGCTCTGATTGTCTGGTTCTGACTGCGGACTCAACCGGTGGTCACGACACCTAAGAGTACGCACGAACTTGTCGAGATATGCCACAAGGCTACATCGATCTGGTTGTTTTACTGGCTCGCAAATCCGCATTCCGGACGCGCGACCCGGCCGTGCCGACCTTCAGAGCAGGCTGACGTCGGCAGTTTCGGGCTCCGGACCGTCGTCGTCGAAGATGATTACCAGCGCGTCGGTGCCGGTAACCGGG
Organism: uncultured Chromatiales bacterium; assembly: GCA_965601985.1. Taxonomy (GTDB): domain Bacteria; phylum Pseudomonadota; class Gammaproteobacteria; order Steroidobacterales; genus J054. The sequence goes on from CBFCXA010000116.1 coordinate 913, forward strand.
TAGTCGTCGGTCAGCGACTCCAGCAGCAGCTCGACCTCTTCCAGATACTCGTCGCGGGCATCGTCTACCAGCGGCCACAAGACCTCGACGCGCGTACTGCCTGGTTCGATCTCGATGATCTGCTCTGCCAGGGCGAAATCAGTGCCGAACTCGGCCGAGCCGGCACCGGCACTCAGGCGCAGACGAATGCCCGGGTGGCGCGCCGGCGCACGTAGCCGCAGCTTGACGAATCCGTCGGCTTCGTCGGCTTCGTAGAGACCGTCGCGGAAGCCCAGGCGGCCGCCGGGAACCGGCGGAGCCGCAGGAACGGCCGCAGGCTCAGTCGTGGTTGCGGGTGGCGCGGGCGGTGCCTGGACAGGCGGTTCAGGCGCGGGCTCGGGAACGAGCTCCGCACTGGACGTGCCCCACTCGAGCGGCGCCGGATCCAAACCGCCGAGACCGCCCGGCAAGCTGTCCGAGGCAGTCGGTGCCGGCGCAACGGCCGCCGGATCGACGAGCAAGGAATTCGCCGGTTCTGCCAAGTCCTCTCGCGCCGCTTGGGCCGCAGTCGCCTGATCCGGGGCGCTGCTTTCGGTCCCGATGCCCGAAGCTGTCGGAACCACGGCATCGGCTGGGGCCGAATCTACCGACATCGAAGGCTCTCTCGGCTCGACATCCGGCGACTGCACCACCGGCGGCGGACGATCCCCGCTTCGCAACCAGTCGGTCGCCACCAGTGCAATGCCGCCGGCGAGCACCGCGAGTACCGCGACCAGCTGCCACGCCTGCACACGTTTCGCTGGCGCATGCGTCTGCGCGGATGCAGGCGCCGGCGATCTCGCCAGCCGGGCGCCCAGTCGCGCCGCGCTGATGTCGCGATCGGCCCGACGAAAAGCCAGTGCCCCGGTCATGCTCGCCCATTGCTCGACATCGAGTTCCAGCACGCGTTCGGCTCGCGCGTCGTCGGCTTCGGCTTCCAGAGCGCTGCGGCGCCCGAACGGGCGGCTGCCGGTCAGGGCCCGGTAGGCCATGACGCCGAAGGCGTAAATGTCGTCTGCCGGCTCCGGCGCCCTGCCCTCGAGAATTTCGCAACTCGCATATTCCGGAGTCATCGCCGGCGCGGCCGGCTCGCCTCGGGCAAGGCCGAAGTCGAGCAGCTTGACGCTGCCGTCATCACAGACGAATACATTGGCCGGCTTCAGGTCGCCATGGACCAGACCGTGCTCCAGTGCATGCTCCAGTGCCGCGGCCGTCGCTTCGACGACCGCGCGCAGCAGCGCCGGGTCGAGCGGCTGCGCGTGGCAGCGATCCATCAGGCTGGCCAGCGACTCACCTTCCAGCCACTCGGTAACCACGAAGTCGGTATCACCGTCGCGCTCTACCGCAAGGACCCGACACACGTTCGGATGCGCGAGTTCCTGGGCCCACAGCGCCTGGCGTCGCAACTTGTCCCGATCGATGATGCCGTCATCGGCCGGCGCCAGGACCTTGACCGCCACGCTCGCATTGCCCGCGCCAAGCTCGGCGCGCCATCGATCGCCCGCGCGATAAACATCGGACAGCGGGCCCTCGGCTACGCACTCCTCGAGCTGATAGCGTCCAGCCAGGAGCGTACCGGCACTCAGAGGAGCGCTGCGTGCGACCGGCTGGGGTTTCAGATTGCGCACAGGCGCGTGCGGGATGCCGTCGGTGGGCACTTCTTCGGTAACCAGCCGTTGCAACTCGGCGGACAGCTGCCGGTAGTCGTCCTTACTCAGGCTGCGGTCACTGTGCGCCTCGTCCAGCAGCGCGCGCAGCGCCGCGGCCTGGTGCAGGTCGTAATGCAAAACTTCGGCGATTGCGGACTCGACGTCCTCGAGCTTGCCAGCGCCGGAACACAACTGGTCAATCGCCTCGCGGATCGGGCGATGGGCAGCAGATTCCGGGTCGCCAGCCGTCACCGGCGCAGGTCGATTCACTGAGATCCCATTATTATTGTTTCGAGATTATTGTTCCGAGCGGTCGGCCCGCCCGTTTGCGAGTGTAACACCGCGCCGCCACAGGCTTAGCTCGCCGGCAGCAGCTTGCCCGGGTTCATGATACCGAGGGGATCCAGTGCCTGCTTGACGCTGCGCATCAACTCGAGTTCGACGCCGCCGCGAAACCGCTCGAGCTCGCCGGTCTTCAGGCTGCCGACCCCGTGCTCGGCACTGAAGCTGCCGTCGAGCGCGTATGCAATCTCGTGTACACGCTGACTCAGGCTGTCCCAGCGTTCGAGGAAGGCTTCGCGAGACCAGTCATCCGGCTGATTCAGATTGAAGTGCAGGTTGCCGTCGCCGATGTGGCCGAACGCGACGATCCGGCAGCCGGGCACCTCGTCGCGCGCCGCCGCACTGGCCCTGGTCAGGAACTCGTCGACGCGAGACAGGGGTACGGATATGTCGTGCTTGATGCCGGCCCCGGCGATTTTCTGAGCTTCCGAGATGCTGTGCCGGATGCGCCACAGGGATGCGGCCTGCGCGTCGCTATGCGCGATCACCGCATCGAGCAGCCCGCCACGCTCGAGTTCGGCGGCCAGGAACTGCTCGACGCGCGGCTGCGCATCCGAAGTCGACGCGGCCAGTTCGATCAGCAGCCGCCAGTCAGAGTCGCTGGCCAGCGGGTCACGGCAACCATCGATGTGCGCGACCACCATCTCCAGCGCGGTTCGGCCGATGAGTTCGAATGCCACCAGCTCGTCGCCCAGTGCGGCGCGTGCGCGTGCATAGAGCGCGATCGCCGCGGCCGGATCGGCCACCGTCAGCCAGGCGGCAGCGCGCGAAGCGGGCCTGGGAAACAATTTACAGGTCGCTGCCGTGATGAACCCGAGCGTGCCTTCGGCGCCGATGAACAACTGCTTGAGATCGTAGCCGGTATTGTCCTTGCGCAGGCCACGCAGGGTATCGAGTACGCGGCCGTCGGCCAGCACCACTTCCAGCCCCAGGACCTGGTCACGCATGTTGCCGTAGCGCAGGACGTTGATACCGCCGGCATTGGTCGCGATATTGCCACCGAGCTGGCAGCTGCCCTCGGCTGCAAGGCTCAGCGGAAAGACGCGATCGGCGGCGTCAGCGGCCTCCTGAAGGCTGGCCAGCAGACAGCCGGCCTGCGCGGTCAGCGTATAGTTTTCTGCATCGAGTTCCAGCACCCGGTTCAGGCGCGCCGCGCCCAGAATGATCTGCGGGGTTTCGGGCGTCGAGTGGGGAATCGCGCCGCCGACCAGCCCGGTATTGCCACCCTGGGGCACGATGCCCACGCGATGCTGGGCGCAGAGCCTGACCACCGTAGCGGCCTGCTCGGTGGTTTCCGGCAAGGCCATCGCCAGCGCCCGGCCGCGAAACAGCCCGCGCCATTCTGTTAAATACGGCAGCAGGCGGTCATCCCCGGTCACCAGTGCCGCCGGCGGCAGGCTGGCAGCCAGTGCACTGAGGAAACCGGTCGTCGAATCTAAACGCGAAGCCATGCGTTTCCGTCCTGTTGCGAGAATCCGGCGCTATGCATTACCGTAAGTATCGCGTGCATGGTGAGTCGCGACCAGCACAAATACGGGGACGGGAACGGATTCCGCCAATGCTAGATTCAAGCTACCCGACGCCGCCGGGCGCCGACGGCGCTGCGCGCCTGCTCGGTCTGGACGAGGGCATGGACCTGCGCCAGCGCGGCAGCCTGGTCGAGCTGAACCGGGCGCTGCACCGGCTGTGGGGGCTGGGCCGCAATTTCGTACTCGGCTGGTCACCGGCCGGCAATGACCTGCTGCTGCTGGTCGTGCCCCACTACGGCATTGCCGACTACGCCCTTTTGCACGAGGCTGAACTGGAGGCGGGCCATGACTTTCTCGCCCGCCTGCTTTCGGGGTCACGCCGCTACACGGCCAGCCAGCTCGAGCGGGCAGCCAGGCTGCTTGGCAGCGAGCCGATTCGCCTGCCGCTCCGCCAGCCCCTGACCGGTGACGAAACGGAAATCCGCATCGTCGACGACCTGGTGCGACGCTATGGCGTCAGCTACTCAGCCAGCCGCGCGGTAGCGTTGTTCGACATCGTCGGTTTCAGCCTGCTCAGCCCGTTCGAGCAGATGACCCAGCTCAACAGCCTGTCGTACTCGCTTAACGCCGCGCACAGCAAGATGCTCGAAGGCCGGATGCATATCGACTTTGCCCGCTCAGGCACCGGCGACGGCTTCTACGTCTGGAACCGCAAGGTCGACGAGAATGCGGACCTGCACCTGTACCACTTCATGCACCTGGTGCTGGCCGACAATGCCATCGCGCGGGGCAAAGCACACGGGCGAACGGTGCCCTTGCTGCGTGCCGGCTTCCATGTCGGCAGCTGCTATGAGTTCTACCATGCAGAGGGACTGAACCCTACGCTATTCACAGATATCGTCGGCCAGGTGACGATAGAACTGGCCCGAATCGTCGAGAACGCCATGCCCGGCCAGATCCTGGTCGCCGAGTTCCTGACCGCGCCGGCCGACTCGCCGCCCCTGCATGAACCTGACACGGTCGACGCCGTGAGTTTTGTCGATCGGGCACAGCACAATCTGTCGCAGCTCAACGGCCTGGAACTTTCCGGCGACGCCATCGAGTCGATCAAGTGCTACCTGACCGGCAGCGCGCGCGCAGACGGCAGCTTCAGCATTCGCAAACTCGCGATCTACGACAAACACGGACTGACACGCAACGCTTTCAATGCCAAAGTGAACATCTACCGACGCGCGGCCGATCCGATCCTGCTCGGCATCGAGGATCGCCTGCTTCGCAACAAGCGGTTCCGCGCCCCGGAACTGGTGGATCAGGCGACCGATCACTGACCCGCGGGCCAGCCGCACGGCGCATCAGGGCTTGAGTTCGTCGGCGCTATCGCTGCCTGCCAGTACGGCGGATTATTCCGCGAACATTTGCCAGAGTGTCAGAAACAACGCGGCCAGAACCGGTCCCGCGACGAAACCGGTAATGCCGAACAGACCCAGGCCACCGAGCGTAGACAGCATGATCAGGTAGTCGGGCATGCGCGTATCGCGACCGACCAGGATTGGCCGCAGCAGGTTGTCGGTCAGGCCGATCACTATCGAGCCGAACAAAAACAGGATCAGTGCCTTGCCATAGAGCCCAATCGCCGCCAGGTACAGCGCCGTCGGCAACCAGATAACCGCAGCGCCGACCGCCGGCAGCACGGACAGGATCACCATGACGACGCCCCAGAACACGGCGCCCTGGATTCCCAGCAGGCCGAAAATCAGGCCGCCGAGAAAGCCCTGGATGCCGCCGACGATCAGGGTGCCCTTGACGGTCGCCCGGGATACTTCGGCGAACTTCTGAAACAGGCGTTCCTCGAGATGGTCCGGCAACGGCATGGCATGAATCATCGCCTCGAGAATCGACTTGCCATCGCGCAGGACGAAGAACAGCAGGTAGAGCATCAGGAAAAACTTCACGAAGAACAGCGCGACGTTCTGCCCGGTCGAAAGTGCCAGGGACGCAACGAACTGGCTGCCCCGAATCGCTGCGGCACTCAGCTTGGATGGCAGCTCGTTGAGATCGACGCCGAACCTGGCGGCAATCTCATTCGCCTGAGGCAAAAGGCCCTGGAGCCAACGCAGCGCGGCGCCGGGGTCCAGCTCGCCGGACTGGATGCGCGCGAACACTCCAGCCGCTTCACTGGCCAGCGCGCCGGCCAGGAACAGCGCCGGCACCAGCACGGTGAAGAAGATCAGCACGACGCCGAGAAACGCGGCCAGCGAGCGTCGGCCTGCCAGCCGTGACTGCAGCCAGCGCTGCACCGGCTGGAACAGAATGCCCAGCGTGGCAGCCCAGAAGATGGGCTGCCAGAAACCCAGCAGCAGCAGGGTAAAGGCCGCGGTCGCGGCGACCAGCAACGCGATGAAGAATGGATGGCGCGTCCCGGGCGTCACGCAGCCGAGCCGCCCGGCCTGGAGGTGGCAGAAAAGCCCGCCCGACTGTCGCTTCCTGTCCTCACCGCGGGATTATGCCAAAAAGCTGTCACTTGCCTGTAGGCAACTAGTAATCTGTTAACGGGATCATCTGGTGAGCCAAGGCCCGGCGGAGACTGGGTTCGGCTCGGATAGCGAGGCGTTCGGGGAGTGCTGCCTTTCCCCAACGGCCGGTCGGATTGTGAAGCAGTTCACCGTGCCGCAGGCCAACGCCCGGTCCAATGAACCCGGGAGGAATCGAGAAATGATGACAATCTGGCTGGTTGTCCTGTGCTTCACCGCCGCGCTCGTCAGCGTGCTTGAGTACCTGGACACCTGAAGCAGTAAATCGGCCGTGCCGCAGACAGGCGGCCGGAAAATGGTCGGGGCGAGAGGATTCGAACCTCCGACCCCCTGCACCCCATGCAGGTGCGC
>CBFCXA010000117.1:0-7199 GCA_965601985.1 uncultured Chromatiales bacterium
GATCACCGGGTACGACCGCGCGGGATCGAACGTGCTCGGCCGGAAGATGACGCCGAAGCGGTCGAGGTCGTAGCGCGCTGCTCCCGCCTGCATCATTTCCACCGCGCAACAGGCCAGCCCGAAAGTCATCGGCCACAGAGAACCCGTGCGCGCCCAGTTGACCAGCTTGTCGAGGCTGGTTACGACGAAGCCACGCTCCTGCAGGATCTCGTCACTGCCGATCGGCAGTGCCCCTGCGCGTTCCGCAGCCAGCGTGCCGTCAGCGCTCAATCCCATTCCAGCGCCCCTTTCTTCCATTCGTACACGAAGCCGACCACCAGCACGACCAGGAAAATGGCCATCGCAATCAGACCGAACAGGCCGATGCTGTCGAGCGCCACCGCCCAGGGAAACAGGAAGGCGATTTCCAGGTCGAAAATGATGAACAGGATGGCGACGAGGTAGTAGCGCACGTCGAATTTCATTCGACTGTCTTCGAAGGGTTCAAAACCGCATTCGTAAGGCGACAGCTTCTCGGGCGTTTTGTCACCTCGCCCGAGCAGAAAGCCGAGGGCCAGCAGCACCAGGCCAATGCCCGTTGCAATGCCGAGAAAAACGAGGATCGGCAGATAGCCTTCCAGCACCGGTTACTCCCGTGTAATCCCGCTATTGTATCCAGTCCGCCGTTCACTCATGAACTGGCGTTCCCAAAAAAATTCCGTGCAAGCAGGCTGTTTGGTGCCGATGGCCGGACTCGAACCGGCACGGCTTGCGCCACTGCCCCCTCAAGACAGCGTGTCTACCAATTCCACCACATCGGCACAGCCTGAGTGCCCGGTCGGTTATTCCGTTGCCTCGCCGCCCTCAGCCGGTAGCGCAGGCAGATCGGGCAGCGCTCCGTCTCCGGCAGGTTCCTCGGTCGGTGCTTCCGGCAGAGGTTCCATACCCGGCTCCTGCACGCCCGTTGGCGCCAGCTCGTCGAGCAGACTGCGCGTCTCCGGCTGCTGGCCACCGAGATAAGCCAGCGTCAGGCTGCTGACGAAAAACAGCGTAGCCAGCACGGCGGTGGTTCGCGACAGGAAGTTCGCCGAGCCCTTGGCGCCGAACACGGTACCGGATGCGCCGGCGCCGAACGCCGCGCCGGCCTCGGCGCCTTTGCCCCGCTGCAACAGCACCAGCGCGACAATGGCGATCGATATCACCACGTGCGCGACGAGGACGAAAACCTGCAAGTTGGCTATCTGGCCCATTTTTCAGCCTGCACTGGCGGCGGACTGGCAAATCGCGAGGAATTCGGCCGCCTTCAGCGACGCGCCCCCGATCAGACCACCGTCTATGTCCTGCATGGAAAATAATTCCTGCGCATTCGCGGCTTTACAGCTGCCGCCGTAGAGTATCCGCAGGTCTGTCGCGATTTTAGCATCCGCCTGCGCGACCCGGGCACGAATCGCCGCGTGCACTTCCTGCGCCTGCTCGGGCGATGCGGTGCGCCCGGTCCCGATTGCCCAGACCGGTTCGTAAGCGACGACGGCCCGGCTCAGCGACTCGGCGCCCTGACTGTCGAGCACCGCTTCCAGTTGCCGGGTCACTACCGCGATGCTGTCACCCGACTCGCGTTCTTCCAGGGTCTCGCCGACACACAATACCGGCACCAGCCCGCCCGCCAGCGCTGCGGCAAACTTGCCGGCCACGACCGTATCGCTCTCTCCATAGAGGCTGCGGCGCTCCGAGTGCCCGACGATCGCGTAGCGACAACCCACGTCGGCGAGCATCGCGGCCGACACTTCACCGGTGAACGCGCCCTCGGACTCCGCGGCCACGTCCTGTGCACCGACCTGCAGGCCCGTGCCGGACGCCGCGGCTACCGTATCGGGCAGATAGACAAAAGGCGGGCAGACCAGCACTTGCGTGCCGGCGACGCCGGCGAGACCTGCGATGATCCCGTCCAGCAGCCCGGCATTGGCTGCGCGGCTGCCGTGCAGCTTCCAGTTCCCGGCTACCAGGGGTGTTCTCATGACGTGCGCTTGGAGAGGGCCGGCCGCGCTGAGCGCTGCGGAGAGTCGGCCCGGAAAAAAGGTGCGCGAAGGTTAGCCGCCCGAACCCCGGAAATCAACGGCCCGGTCAGGCCGCGGCGAGGGATTCGATCTGCCCGGCCAGGGACTCGGCGATGCTGGTGACCTCGCCGTCGTCCTCACCCTCGACCATGACCCGAATCACCGGCTCGGTGCCGGATGCCCGCACCAGTATCCGCCCGCGGTCGCCGAGGCGGTCTTCCGCCGTGGCGACGGCCGCCTGGACGCCGGGCGCCTGCAGATCGAGGCGCTCGGCCGTGCGCACGTTGATCAGGGTCTGCGGCAGGCGGCTCATCGGCGCCACCAGTTCTGCCAGCGGCCGGCCGGTCGACGCCATCACCGACAGCACCTGCAATGCGCTGATCAGTCCGTCGCCGGTGGTGGTCTTGTCGAGGCATAGCAGGTGGCCGGAGGTCTCACCGCCGAGCACACCGCCGCGTTCGCGCAGGGTTTCCAGCACGTAACGGTCGCCAACCTTGGCGCGCAGAAATTCGATGCCCAGCTCCCCGAGTGCGCGTTCCAGGCCAAGATTGCTCATAAGCGTCCCGACCACCGGCCCGTTCAATTCGCCGGCCTCCTGCCTGGCCCGCGCCATCAGGTACAGCAGCTGGTCGCCGTCGATCAGCTGCCCGGCTTGATCGACCATCAGCAGCCGGTCCCCGTCACCGTCGAGCGCGACACCCACATCGGCGCCGACGGCCTGCACGGTGAGCATCAGCAGGTCGGGCTTGGTCGAACCGCAGCCGTCATTGATGTTCTTGCCGTTCGGCGAACAACCGATCGGCACGATCTCCGCGCCGAGATCGGTAAGCACACGCGGCGCGACCTTGTAGGCAGCCCCATGCGAACAGTCGATCACGATCTTGAGCGACTCGAAGCGCGCGTCGCCCGGCACGCTCGACAGACAGAAGCGCTGGTAGTCCTCCAGCGCCCAGTCAATGCGCTTGGCCCGGCCCAGCGCGCTGGAGTCGCGGGTTATCGCAGATTCGGCCAGGCAGGCCTCGATACGCTCCTCGACCTCGTCGGGCAGTTTTGCGCCGGCCCGGTCGAAAAACTTGATGCCGTTGTCGTAGTACGGATTGTGCGAAGCGCTGATCACGACCCCGAGGTCGGCATCCAGCGCCTGCGTCAGGTAAGCGATGCCAGGAGTCGGCAACGGGCCGAGCAGCAGCACGTCCATGCCGGCAGCAACGAATCCCGCCTCCAGCGCGGACTCGAACATGTAGCCGGACACGCGCGTGTCCTTGCCGATCACCACACGCCCGCCCTCCGGTGCCAGTACCCGCGCGGCGGCGCTGGCCAGGCGCAGGGCGAACTCCGCCGTCATCGGGTCGCGCCCGACCTCGCCGCGGATGCCGTCGGTGCCGAAGTAGTGTCTAGCCATTGCCTTGTTGTTCTCCAGCCGTCTCAACGGCCGCTAATACTCTCAGGGCGTCCACCGTGGGCGCAACATCATGGACGCGCAGAATAGCCGCACCACGCTGTGCGGCCAGCATGGCCATCGCGAGGCTGCCGGCAAGACGATCGGGCAGCTCGCGCTCGAGCAGAGCCCAGAGCATCGACTTGCGCGACAGGCCCGCGAGCACCGGAAAACCCAGCGCGGCAATGCGGTCGAGGCCCGCCAGCAGGGCCAAGTTGTGCGCCAGCGTCTTGCCGAAACCGAAGCCGGGGTCCAGCACTATATGCCGTTGCGGAATGCCGGCGGCGCGAACGGTTTCGGCCCTGTCTGTGAGGAAATCGGCAACCTCCTTTACTACGTCGCAGTATTCGGGTCGCCGTTGCATGGTTCGAGGTTCGCCCTGCATATGCATCAGGCACACCGGCCGGCCGAGGGCCACGGCGGCCTCCAGCGCACCCGGGGCCCGCAGCGCGCGTACGTCGTTGATCAGCCCGGCGCCTGCCGCGCAGCCGGCCCGCATGACTTCGGGCTTGCTGGTGTCCAGCGACACCGGCAACGGCAATTCTCGACCGATGGCCTCGATCACCGGGATGACGCGGTCGAGCTCCTGCTGCACCGAAACCGCACCGGCACCCGGTCGGGTCGACTCTCCCCCGACGTCGATGATGTCGGCCCCCTCTGCCGCCATCTGCATCGCGCGCCTGAGCGCGGCATCGCGACCCAGGTGCTGCCCGCCGTCGGAAAACGAATCGGGCGTGACATTGAGTACGCCCATGACCAGTGGTCGTCCATCGTCGCGTGGCGCCAGGGGATGATCGCGCCGGGGTGCAGGCTGGTTCATACTTCGGGCCTGACGAAAAAGCGGCCGGCACCGTCACCGGTGCCGGCCGCGACTAGATAGATCAAGGCAGGCTCAGTGCTGGCCTGCAGGCTCCCCGATGGTCGGGTCATCCTTCGGCCGCTGGCGTCCCGCCGGACTCGTCGGGCCGTCTTCGTCCCAGTCCTCCGGTTCACGCGGTTCGCGTCCGGCCATGATGTCGGCGATCTGGCCTTCGTCGATGGTCTCGTACTTGATCAGCGCTTCGGCCATCGCATGCAGCTTGTCGATTTTCTCTTTGAGAATGTTCTCGGCACGATCGTAATTCGTGTCGATGAACTTGCGAACTTCGGCGTCGATCGCGTTGTGCGTTTCCTCACCGACCTGTTTGTGCTGCGTCACCGAGCGACCCAGAAACACTTCACCGTCATCTTCAGCGTAGGCCATTGGCCCGAGCACGTCGGACAGGCCCCACTTGGTGACCATATTGCGGGCGATATCGGTCGCGCGCTCGATGTCGTTGGCCGCGCCAGTGGTAATTGCGTCGGCGCCAAAGATCAGCTCCTCTGCAATGCGCCCGCCGAACAGGCTGGAAATCTGACTGTTCAGGCGTTGCTTCGAGTAGCTGTAGCGGTCCTCTTCCGGCAGGAACATGGTGACGCCGAGCGCCCGTCCGCGCGGAATTATCGTGACCTTATAGACCGGGTCGTGGTCCGGCACGGTCAGACCGACAATCGCGTGGCCGGCTTCGTGGTAGGCGGTGAGTTTCTTCTCGTCCTCACTCATAACCATGGAACGGCGCTCCGCGCCCATCATGATCTTGTCCTTGGCCTTTTCGAACTCCTCCATCCCGACGGTGCGCCGGTTGGCGCGGGCTGCAAACAGCGCCGCCTCATTGACCAGGTTTGCGAGATCGGCGCCGGAGAACCCGGGTGTGCCGCGGGCGATGATGCCGGGCCTGACATCGTCGCCAATTGGCACCTTGCGCATGTGCACGCGCAGGATCTGCTCGCGCCCGCGCACGTCGGGCAACGGCACCACGACCTGGCGGTCGAAGCGCCCGGGTCGCAGCAGGGCCGGATCGAGCACGTCGGGGCGGTTGGTGGCCGCGATGACGATGATGCCCTCGTTGCCTTCGAAACCGTCCATCTCGACCAGCAACTGGTTCAGGGTCTGCTCACGTTCATCATGGCCGCCGCCCAGGCCGGCGCCGCGATGGCGGCCGACCGCGTCGATCTCGTCGATGAAGATGATGCAGGGCGCGTGCTTCTTGGCCTGCTCGAACATGTCGCGCACGCGTGACGCACCGACGCCGACGAACATTTCGACGAAGTCGGAGCCGGAAATCGTGAAGAACGGTACCTTGGCTTCGCCGGCGATGGCGCGCGCGAGCAGCGTTTTACCGGTACCGGGCGAACCGACCATCAAAACGCCCTTCGGGATCTTGCCGCCGAGGCGCTGGAACTTGGCCGGGTCCTTCAGGAAGTCCACGATCTCGACGACTTCTTCCTTGGCCTCTTCGACACCGGCAACGTCGTTGAAAGTAACGTTAACCTGGTCCTCACCGAGCAGGCGCGCGCGGCTCTTGCCGAACGACATCGCGCCGCGGCCGCTGCCACCGCCCTGCATCTGGCGCATGAAGTAGACCCAGACGGCGATCAGCAACAGCACCGGGAAGGAATTGATGAACAGCGAGACCAGGATATTCTGGCCCTTGGGCGCAGCCGCCTTGATCTGCACGCCGCCCTTGCGCAATTCGCCGATCAGCACCGTATTGTCGGTTTCCGGGCTGTAGGTAACGAAGCGCTCGCCGGTCGCCAGCATGCCCTTGACGGTGTCACCGTCGAAGACCACCTGCTTGACCTGACCGGTATCCACCAGTTCGAGGAAGGTCGAGTAGTCCAGGGGCTCGGATTGCCGGCCGCCTGTGCCAAAGCTCTGAAACACCGTCAGCAGGACGATCGCGATAATGATCCAGAGGATTATGTTTTTTGCGAGGTCGTTCAATGATTTAACCTATGCTTGCCCAAAGTCGGGGCAGTTGTCTGTCTGACCGTACTACAACCGCTTGGTTCTGGCTACCAGATACGTCTCCCGGCTGGTCGGCCGCGACGCAGCAGGCTTGCGTACCCTAACTTCCCGGAATTGCCGACGGCACTCCCGGACGAACTCGTCAAAACCTTCCCCGTGGAAAAGCTTGCAGACGAAAGCTCCATTGTCCGCCAGGACCCGGACGGCAAAATCGAGCGCTTGTTCTGCAAGATGCATCGCGCGCGGCTGATCCACCGACCGGTTCCCACTGATATTGGGGGCCATGTCCGAGAGTACAAGTTCCACTCGATCAGAACCCAGCCGCTCCAGCAGTTCCTGATAAATTTCTTCGTCGCTGAAGTCACCGCGGATGTACTCCACGCCGGCCAGCGGATCCATGCCGAGCAGGTCCAGCGCGAATACCCGGCCCGTGTCGCCGACGCGTTGCACGGCGTACTGACTCCAGCCGCCGGGCGCGGCGCCAAGATCTACTACCGACTGGCCCGGGTGCAGCAGCTTGTTGCGCCGGTCCAGTTCTTCCAGCTTGTAGACCGCGCGTGACCGCCAGCCTTCCTGCTGTGCTTTGTGCACGTACGGGTCGCGCTCCTGGCGGCGCAGCCAGCGACTGCTGGACGCTTTCCTAGCCATTGGCGGCTGCCATCATCAAGGCCGCTCGCCTCTCACGCATGACGGGACAGCTATACTCGCGGCCATGCCTCTGACCAACTCCCAGCGCCGTTTCCTCAAGGGTCGCGCGCACGCACTCAAGCCGGTGATCACCGTCGGCAACGCGGGTGTCAGCGATTCATTGCTGGAGGAACTCGACGTGCAGCTGAAAACCCACGAACTGCTGAAGCTTCGTCTGCGGGTCGATGAGCGCACTGCGCGCGACGAATGCATC
>CBFCXA010000118.1:0-7187 GCA_965601985.1 uncultured Chromatiales bacterium
CGCGGCGACGGTCGCTACAGAGGTTGAAGACCTGCCGGATAATCGCGTGCGCATCGCGATCAACATCAAGGAGGGCGATCGCGCGCGCATCCGGCAGATCAATATCGTGGGCAATACCAGCTTTAAGGACAAGCAGCTGCTGGACGCCTTTGCGCTGCAGACCCCCAACCTGTTGTCCTTCATCCGTCAGGACGACCGCTACTCGCGCGAGGCGCTGTCCGGCGATCTCGAGTCACTGCGCTCCTACTACATGGACCGCGGATTCGCCGACTTCCAGATAGAGTCCACGCAGGTCGCGATTTCGCCGAACAAGGAAGACATTTACATCACCGTCAACCTGATCGAGGGTGAGCGTTACCAGGTGAGCGACGTGCGGCTGGCCGGCGAGCTGGTCCTGCCGGAGGAGTCGCTTACTCCCTATGTCATCGTCAAGCCCGGCCAGACCTACTCGCAGCAGCTAATTACACAGAGCGCGGAACTGATTCGCCTGAGGCTGGGCGAGGAGGGCTATGCGTTCGCTAATGTCGAACCGGTGCCGGAGCTGGATCGCGACGGCAAGACGGTCGGCTTGACGCTGTATGTGGAGCCGAAGAACCGCGTCTACGTGCGGCGGATCAACTTCAATGGCGCAGCGTCGGTCAACGACGAAGTGTTCCGTCGCGAAATGCGGCAATTCGAGGGCGGCTATCTGTCGAGCAATCGCGTCGAGCGTTCGCGGGTACGACTGCAGCGACTGCCGTACATCGAGGCGGTCGAGGTCGAGACCACGCCGGTGCCGGGCACGCCCGACCTGGTCGATGTGGATTTCGAGATTACCGAGGGCCTGCCAGGGCAGTTCGGTGGCGGCGTCGGCTTTTCCGAGTCGCAGGGGCTGATCCTGAACGGCAACTTCGTGCATACCAACTTCATGGGCACGGGCAACCGCATTGCTGCGGATATAAATACGGGCCGCTTTCGCACCATTTACAGTATTTCGCATACGAATCCGTACAGCACGCTGAACGAAGTCAGCCGGACCATCAGCTTTTCGTATCGCGACATCACGCAATTCACCGCAGACGCGTCGAACTTCGAAACCCAGACCTTCAGTGCGTCTGTCGAGTACGGCTACCCCCTGTCCGAATTCCAGCGCATTATTTTCGGCCTGACGTGGAATCGTGCGGAGCTGCTGGCCAGTACCTTCAGTTCCTTCCAGGCGCAGGAGTGGGTGCTGCTCAATGGCAACCAGTTCCCGGTGTCCGAGAATACGCTGGGTACCGGGTTCGACACGTTTGAGCTGGTGGCAGGCTGGATTTACGACAGCCGCAACCGGGCGCTTTTCGCGGATCGCGGTGGACGGCAGCGCCTGCTGCTTGGCGGCACGGTGCCGGGCAGCGACGTCGAGTACTACACAATCACTTATACCGGTCTGCAGTACGTGCCGCTGACGCGCTATTTTACGCTGGCGCTGAACGCCGAGATTTCCTTCGGCGATGCTTTTGGTGACTCGTCTTCGGTTCCGCCTTTCAAGCGCTTCTTCGGCGGTGGACCTAACTCGATTCGTGCGTATCGCGAGAATACCCTCGGCCCGCGTGACAGCTTCGGCAATCCCTACGGCGGCAATCTGTTAACGACGGCGCGAGGCGAACTGATTCTGCCGATACCCCAGAAGTGGCGCTCACGCTTTCGAATCGCAGCTTTCTACGACATCGGCGGCGTGTTCGACACCGGCGGCGTAACTTTCTTCGAGCAGGATGGCATCTCCAAGATCAGTTATGATTTCGACGCCTCGGAACTGAAGCAGTCGGTAGGTCTCGCCGCTGAATGGCTGGCGCCTCTCGGTCTGTTCCGGTTCAGCTATGGTTTCGCGCTGAACCCGCAGGACAGCGACGGGCGTCGTTTCGGCGATGAGACCGAGGGCTTTCAGTTCAATATTGGCGGGGCGTTCTAGTTTTGACATACGGGAATACGGGTATGGATATGGTCAAACGTGGTGGCCTGTTGCTGGCTGCAATTTTTCTGCTGTTGCCGGCATCAGCGTTTGCGCAGCAGACCAAGATTGGCTTCGTAAACGTGGCGCGATTGATCAGCGAGTCACCCCAGGCCAACTCGGCCATGGGCGCGCTGCAGGAAGAATTTGCGCCGCGACAGCGCGAAATCGTTTCGATGCAGAAAGCATTCCAGGACAAGCAGGCGCAAATCGAACGTGACCTCGAGGTCATGGGTCCGGAGGAACGGCGTGCTGCCGAACGTGACCTTCGCAAAGAGGAACGTGAGCTGGCGCGCAGCGTCGAAGAGCTTAATGAAGACGCCAATCTGCGCCGCAACGAGGAACTCGCCACCCTGCAGCGAGCACTGTTGCAGGAAGTGGCGGCCTATGCTCGCGACGCGGGTTTCGACCTGGTGGTCGGCGAAGGCGTTTTCTATGCGAGTCCGGCGGTCGACATCACCGACCGCATCATCGAGCGGCTCAAGTCGAACGCACAGAATCCATCGGCCATGGGTAATTGACCGGCCCGGGCTCGCAACCGGGCCACGCTCGCGAATGAGTCTGAGTCTTGGCGATATCGCGGTTCGCTTTGGCTGCGAATTGTGCGGTGATCCCGACCTCGAAGTCAGCGGTATCGGCACCCTGGACGCCGCCGTCGACGGCGAACTGGCGTTCATAAATAATGCTGCCTATCGATCGCAGCTGACAGGCACCGGGGCGACCGCGGTGCTGCTGACTGCCGAATACGCCGATGATTGCCCGGTCGCGGCGCTCGTGACGGGCAATCCATATTTAGTCTACGCGCAGGTCGCTGCCGAGCTTTTCCCGCCGACGCCGTTACGCCCCGGCATTCATCGGGCGGCTGTGGTATCCGACGACGCTACGGTGCCGGCATCCTGTGAAATTGCCGCGGGCGCGGTGGTCGCAGCCGGCGTCCGTCTCGGGGAGCGGGTGCTTGTCGGAGCGAACGCGGTTGTCGAGACCGATGCACAGATAGGTGATGACACGCGGCTGCTGGCCGGCGTGGTCGTCCATCACCGCGTACAAATCGGTACACGTTGCATCATTCATGCCGGCGCCGTCGTCGGTGCCGACGGGTTCGGCAATGCGCGCGACGGTTCGGGTGCCTGGACGAAAGTTCCCCAGCTGGGGCGCGTGATAGTCGGCGACGATGTCGAGATCGGCGCGAATACCACGATCGACCGGGGCGCGATCGGCGATACGCGCATCGGCGACGGGGTCCGGCTGGACAACCTGGTGCACATTCCGCATAACCTGGAAATCGGTGAGCACACGGCGATCGCCGCCCAGTCCGGCTCGGCCGGCAGTACCCGGATTGGCGCGCGCTGCATGTTCGGCGGGCATGTCGGTATCGCGGACCACATCGAAATCGGTGACGACATCGTGGTACTCGGCGGCACCATGGTCACCGGCTCCCTCACGAAGCCCGGCGCCTACGGTGGACCGGCGACCGGCGCTGAAGAAGTGGCGACGTGGCGTCGCAACGCCGTGCGCTTCCGACAGCTCGACGACATTGCGCGGCGACTGAAACAGCTGGAACGTGCGCAGAGGAACAAGCATGCCGCCGACTGACGCACCGCTGCGCCACCCGACCGCCTTGATAGATCCGTCGGCCGAACTCGCCGACGATGTCGAGGTCGGGCCCTACGCGGTCATCGGGCCGCAGGTCAGCATTGGCGCAGGCAGCCGGATTGGCTCGCACACGGTGGTGCGAGGACCCACGAGCATCGGCCGCAACAACCGCATCTACAGCTTCGCTTCGATCGGCGACGATCCGCAGGACAAGAAGTACCGCGACGAGGACACGCGGCTGGAAATCGGCGACGACAACACCATTCGCGAGTTCTGCACGATTAATCGCGGCACGGTGCAGGACGAGGGCGTCACGCGGGTCGGCAATGACAACTGGCTGATGGCCTACGTGCACGTGGCGCATGATTGTCGTCTCGGCGACCACATCATTCTGGCCAACAACTCCAGTCTCGCTGGTCACGTACAAATGGGCGACTGGGTGATCTGCAGCGGGTTCGCCGCGGTTCATCAATTCGGCCGTATTGGCGCGCACGCGTTTCTCGGGCCATACGTCGGCGCTGCACGCGATGTGCCGCCGTACACCATGATCACCGGGAACCCGCCGGAGCCGCGCGGCCTGAATCTCGAAGGACTGCGGCGTCGCGACTTCAGCGCGGAGCAGATCCGCAACCTGAAGGAGGCCTACCGGATTCTCTACCGCTCCGGTCTGCGGCTGGCCGAGGCGCGCGAACAGATCGGCGAACTGGCCGCTGGCAAGCCTGAGCTCGAGCCGTTGGTCGAATTCCTGGACCTGTCCGAACGCAGCATCATTCGCTAGGCGCAGCACCATGCCGCGCATCGTCATCATTGCGGGCGAGGCTTCCGGCGACATCCTCGCCGCCGGACTGATCCGCGCTGTGCGCGCACAGCGGCCCGACGTTCAGTTCGAAGGCATTGCGGGCCCGCTGATGCGCGAGGCCGGCTGCGTGGCCTGGAGAGATTCGACCGAGTTGTCGGTCATGGGTCTGTTCGAGGTGCTTCGTCACCTGCCGCGACTGCTCGGCGTGCTGCGGGATACCCGCTCACGCCTGGCCGAGGATCCGCCGGACCTGCTTATCGGAGTGGATGCACCCGACTTCAACCTGCGCATCGAGGCGTTCGCCCGACAGCGGGGTATTGCCACGGTGCATTACGTGTCGCCGTCGGTCTGGGCCTGGCGCGAAAGCCGGGTTGCGACGCTGCGTGACGCCTGCGATCACGTGCTGTGCCTGTTGCCCTTCGAAGCGGAGTTTCTAGACCGGCATGGCGTGCGCGGGCACTTCGTCGGCCACCCGCTTGCGGACGAGATCGAGGCCGTGGCCGATCCCGCAACGGTGCGCGATTCGCTGGGCATCAGGGCCCCGCGCGTGGTCGCGATGCTACCGGGAAGCCGCGGCGGCGAAGTGTCCCGGCTGGCTCCGGTCATGGCCCGCACGGCCGCGTGGCTGGCGCAGCGCGACCCGGCGCTCGAGTTCGTGGTGCCGGTCGCCGCGCCGCGGCTGGCCGGCAGCATACGCGACGCTTTCGCCCGCGATGCCGAAGCTGTGCCGGTGCACCTGGTAGAAGGTGAGGCCAGGCAGGCCATGGCGGCCGCGGACGTCGTCCTGATTGCTTCCGGTACCGCCACGCTGGAGGCCATGCTGGTCAACCGGCCGATGGTGGTGGTCTACCGCTTCGCGCCCCTGACCTACTACCTGTTACTCGGGCTGAAGCTGGTGAAGGTCGAACATTTCTCACTGCCCAACCTGATGGCGGGCAGGGACCTGGTGCCGGAGTTTCTGCAATCGGCCGTGGTGCCCGAGAATCTCGGTCCTGCCGTGGAGTTCTGGTTGAATAATCCGGCGCAGCGCGAGGAACTTACAGAGGAATTTTCGCAACTCGCGGCATCGCTCAGGCGCAATGCCAGCGAGCAGTCCGCGCGCGTGGTCCTGGATGCGCTGGTCGCGCGAAAATAGTCTTGTTTATCCCCGGCAGGCGAAGCCGCTTCGTATAATCGCAGTCGATGAATACCGCGGTCGTACTCTCCCAGCCAGCTCAGCATCTCGCCGATTGCCTGGCCGGGGTCGACGAGGCCGGCCGGGGTCCGCTGGCCGGACCGGTCGTCGCCGCCGCAGTCGTCCTTGCGCCCCGACAGGTTGTGCCCGGCGTGACTGATTCGAAGCTCCTGTCGCCGGGCCGGCGCGCCAGGCTCGCAGTCGAAATCCGCGACCAGGCGCTGGCATTCGCGATCGGCCGCGCCGAGGTCGAGGAAATAGACCGGCTGAATATTCTCCAGGCCAGTCTGCTGGCAATGATGCGTGCCCTGGCGGCGCTCGGGTCCCTGCCCGGCAGGCTGCGCGTCGACGGCCGGCAGCTGCCGTCGTTGACCGGTTACACGGGGCAGGCCGAGGCGCTGGTAGGAGGCGACCGCAAGTGCCCCGCAATCGGCGCCGCGTCCATCCTGGCCAAGGTCACCCGCGACGCCGAAATGGAACGACTCGACCGGGCCTACCCTGGCTATGGATTCGGACAGCACAAGGGTTACCCGACCGCCGCGCATCGCGAGGCACTCCTCGCGCTGGGTCCCTGCGCCGCGCACCGGCGCAGTTATCGCCCGGTGCGTGAATCACTGGAGCGGCGCCGTCAGTCATGAGTGCCGGTTTCGTCCATCTGCACCTGCATACCGAGTACTCGATCGTCGACAGTGTCGTGCGCGTCGGGCCGCTGATGTCGGCAACAGCGCAAGCCGGCATGCCGGCAATTGCGATGACCGACCAGAGCAATCTGTTCGCGATGGTCAAGTTTTACCGCTCGGCGCTCAGGCAGGGACTCAAGCCCATCATTGGTGCGGAAATCTGGCTCAAGCATGCGCCGCAGGAAGAGGCATCGAAGCTGGTGCTCCTGTGCAAAGACATCGAGGGTTTTCGATGCCTGGCGAGACTGTTGACCCGGGCCTATGTGGAAGGCCAGGACAAGGGCGTGCCGGTCGTGCAGCGGGAGTGGCTGGACGTCACCGGCATCGACCGGCTGATTGCGCTGTCCGCCGCACGCGAGGGCGCGGTCGGCAGTGCGCTGCTGGCCGACCGGACACAGGACGCGCGGCAGCTGGCCGAAGACCTTGCACGGCGGTTTGCCGGCGACTTCTACCTGGAGCTGCAGCGCACCGGGCGCCCGGGGGATGAGCGTCAGCTGCGCCGTGCGGTACGCCTGGCCGCGGAGCTGAGTATCCCGGTCGTCGCCAGCAATGACGTGCGGTTTCTCTCGCCTGCCGACTACGAAGCGCACGAAGCCCGCGTCTGCATCAACCAGGGCCACAGTCTCGACGATCAGAACCGGCCGCGCGATTACAGCGCCGAGCAGTATCTGCGCTCACCGGAGGAGATGGCCGAGCTGTTCGCCGACCTGCCCGAGGCACTGGCCAATACCGTGCACATCGCGACCCGCTGCAACCTGGCGCTCGAACTGGGTAATCCGCAGTTGCCGACCTACGATGTGCCCGGCGGACTCGCGGAGGCCGACTACCTGGAACGGGCCTCGCTCAGCGGCCTCGCCGCACGACTCGGCCGGGCGCCGGATGCCGGCATCGAGGCCATGCCGGAAGCCTATCGCCAGCGGCTGAAGATGGAGCTGGACGTAATCCGTGGCATGGGTTTCCCGGGTTACTTCC
>CBFCXA010000119.1:0-7090 GCA_965601985.1 uncultured Chromatiales bacterium
GGACGGGACTCGCCGCACAGCGTGGCGGCCGCAGTCTTGGCCTGCTCCTGGGCGTTGTGCACGGATTCGAGCCGCAGCGAACGGCCCAGCAGCGGATTCGGATGTTTCGTGCAGTCGCCGATGGCGAAGATGTCCGGGTCTGCGGTCCGGCAGAATTCATCCACGACGATGCCGTCGTCGCAGGCGAGCCCGGCCTGCTCTGCCAGCTCGGTCGCGGGCGTCACGCCGATGCCTACGATTGTGAGATCGGCCGGGTAGGTATCTCCTGACTCGACTTCCACGGCGCTCAGCCGGCCGTCGCCGACGAAACGTCGCGGCGGCGGGCTGGAGAGCTTGAGCTTCACGCCTGCAGCGCGATGGACCTGCGCGTAAAAGTCCGAAACCTCGTGGGTAACAGCGCGGGCCATGACCCGGTCGGCCAATTCGATTACCGTGACGTCCAGCCCGTTCTTGGCCGCGACCGCCGCGACTTCCAGTCCGATGTAGCCGGCGCCGATGATTACCAGTCGCGCACCCTCGCGGAAGGCGGGCTGTATCGCATCCACGTCGGCGATGTTGCGCAGGTAGTGCACGCCGGGCAGATCGGCGCCCGGGAGCGCGAGTCGGCGCACGCGGCTGCCGGTGGCCAGCACCAGCCGGTCATAGGCCAGTCGCTCGCCGCTGGACAAAACTGCCGAATGGCGCGCGGTGTCGATGCGCTCGACACGCTGGCCGAGATACAGGTCCACGTTCTGGTCTGCGTAGAATTTCTCGGGCCGCAGGAAAAGCCGCTCGCGCGCCAGCTCGCCGGATAGATAAGTCTTGGACAGCGGCGGGCGCTGATAGGGCGGGAAAGCTTCTTCGCCGACCAATGCAATGCTGCCGCCGTAGCCGCCCTGGCGCAGCGAAGCGATCAGCTGACCGGCCGCATGGCCGGCGCCTGCGATCACGATCGAATCAGACATGCTCTGCGCAACCCCATCCTGCAAGGCGCGGGATTATACTCTGCCGCCCCGGCCGCCCCGCGCGGTGTCGATAAGGAAGAACATCTCATGAGCAAGGCGATCATGGTCGAAGAGTTCGGCGGTCCCGAGCAGATGAAATGGTGCGACGTCGAACTGGCAGAACCTGGTGCCGGTGAGGTCCGGGTGCGGCACACTGCCGTTGGCCTGAACTTCATCGATACTTACCACCGTTCCGGTCTCTATCCGCTGGAATTGCCGGCCGGGCTGGGCACCGAAGCGGCCGGCGTGGTAGAGGCCGTCGGCCCCGGCGTGACCGGTCTGGCACCGGGCGAGCGCGTCGCCTGGCTGGGCCTGCCGCCCGGCACTTACGCCGAGGCGCGCAACTACCCGGCCGATCGGCTGGTGTCGCTGCCCGATGGCATCGACGATCGGACCGCGGCCGCATCGTTGCTCAAGGGCCTGACCGCCTGGTATCTCCTGCATCGCAGTTACCCGGTGAAGCCGGGGGATTCGGTGCTGCTGTATGCCGCCGCCGGCGGGGTCGGGCAGATTGCCGCGCAATGGGGCAAGAACCTCGGCGCACGGATGATCGGTGTGGTCGGCAACGAGGAAAAGGCGCGCATCGCGCGCAAACGCGGCTGCGCCGACGTGGTGCTGTCGAATGCTGAGGATTTCGTCGGCGAGGTGCGCGCGCTGACCGGCGGCGAGGGCGTGGCCGGGGTCTACGATTCGGTGGGTCGCGATACGTTCATCCAGTCGCTGGACTGCCTGCGCCCGCACGGCACCATGGTCAGTTACGGCAACGCGACCGGTCCGGTCGACCCGTTTTCGCCGATGGAGCTGGCCAAACGGGGTTCACTGTTCCTGACCCGCCCGGCGGTGTTCGACTTCATCCGTACGCGCGAGGAGCTTTTGACCGCGACCGGCGAGCTGTTCGCGGCGATCCTGTCGGGTGCCTTCGAAGTACAGGTCAATCAGACCTACCCGCTGGCCGAGGCCGCGCAGGCGCATCGCGATCTGGAAGCGCGCCGGACCACCGGCTCGACGCTGCTGTTGCCCTGAGCGGCGTCCGTCAGGGGGCCGCGACCGGCGTCAGCGGCCAGAGCACCGGCAACAACAGCATCACCGCAACGAACACCACCAGCGTCAGCGGTACGCCGATCTTGATGTAGTCGGAGAAGCGGTAGCCGCCCGGGCCCATGACCAGGATGTTGGCCGGGTGCGAGATCGGGCTGGTGAAGCTGGCCGACGCGGCCATCGCGACCGCCATCATTGCGGTCTGCGGCATGATGCCGAGTTCGGCGCAGGCGGACAGCACGATCGGCGACATCAGTACCACCAGCGCCGCGGTCGGAATGATCATGGTGGCCAGCGCCGTCACGCCGTACAGGCCCATGATTACGGGCCAGGGGCCGAAATCGCCCAGCGCGTCCATGACTTTGCCGGCCAGGAATTCGGCAGTGCCGGTCTCCTGCATAGCGATGCCCAGTGGCAGCATGCCGGCGATCAGGAATACCGCACGCCATTCGATTGCGCGGTAGGCCTGCTCCATGGTCAGGCAACGGGTCAGTACCATCGCGCAGGCGCCGATGATTGCGGCAATGGCGATCGGCAGACCCCCGGCCAGCACCACCAGCACCACGGTCAGCATGATGCCGCCGGCCAGCGGCGCACGTCCGACATCCGGCGGCTGTACACCGACCGGGGTCAGCACCAGCAGACCCGGATCGTCACTCAAAAGCAGCAGCTTGTTGCGCGGGCCGACGAATAACAACGCATCGCCGAACTGCAGCTCGAGCTGGTCCAGCTCGCTGCGGATCGCTTCGCCGGAGCGCAGGATCGCGGACAGTTCCAGCCCGTATTTTTCGCGGAAGTTGATGTCGGCCACGCGCGTACCGGCAAGCGGCGACTGCGGCGCGAGTGTCGCTTCCAGCGTAGCCAGCCGGTCGGAATCGAACACGTTCAGGCTGCGCGGCACGCTGGCGCCGACGTCGAGTTCCTGCAGGCCGCGCAATACGTCGAGGTCTTCAGGCCGGCCCTGAATCAGCAGCAGATCGCCGCCGAGAATCACCTGGTCGGGGTCGGGCATGACTTCCAGCGTGCCTTCCCGGAACAGCGCGAGCAGGCGGAAGTCGAACGCGTCGCCCAGCCGGCTCTTGGCCAGCGTCGCACCGCCGAGCTGTGACTCGCGCGGCACACGCACCACGAAGATTCGTTCCTGCAGGCGATAAAGTTCGGTCAGTTCGGTCTCGTCGATTTCCTTCAGTTCGCTGAACTCCTTGCTCCTGGCCAGGTTGTCCAGGACCTCTTCGCTGCCCTGCAGGAGCAGGCGGTCGCCGGCGCGCAGCGGGACGTAGGTCAGGTTGTCGCGACGAACCAGGTCCTTGCGGCGGATCGCGACCACATTCGCGCCGAAGCGCCGCCGGAAATCGGAATGGTGCAGCAGTTCGCGCACCAGGCTCGAGTCCTCTGCGACCGCGACTTCGACCAGCTTGATCTGCGCCCCCATCAGCCCGTCCATCAGCGGGGCTTCACGCTCGATCACCAGGTCGCTCCACAGGCGCAGCTCCTCGAAGCGGTCGCGCCGACCCTGCACCAGCAGCCGGTCGCCGCCCTCGATCGGTGTCGTACGCATCGGCAGGGTGATGACCTGGTTGTCTCTCTCCAGCGCCATCACGATCAGCCCGGCGGCCGAACCGATGCGGCTGTCGGCCAGGGTTTTGCCGACCAGCACCGAGTCCTGCGGCACGCTCATCACGAAGTTGCTTTCCTGCAGGCCGTACTGGCTGCGCAGATTGCGCTGGCTGCGCTGGGTCAGGGTTGCCGGGTCCTGGCGCGGCAGGATCAGCCGGCCGATCAGCGCGATGAAGGCGATGCCGACGAGAAAGGCACCGACCCCGACACCCGAGTAATCGAACAGCGAGAAGGTCTCTTCGCCGGCCTGCGCGAGCGCACCGCTTATCAGCAGGTTGGGCGGTGTGCCGACCTGCGTAGTCAGGCCGCCGAGCAAAGTGGCATAGGCCATCGGCATCAGCAGTATCGACGGCGGCGTCTCGGTGCGCCGGGCGATATCGATGATTACCGGCAGCATCAGCGCGGCCACGCCGATGTTGTTCATGAAGGCCGACAGGAAGCCGCCGACCAGCATGATCACGACGATCAGCGGGATTTCCCGGCGGCCGGCAAAACGCAGTACCTGCTGGCCGAGAATATTGGCGATGCCGGTACGGGTCAGGCCCTCGCTGAGGATGAACATCGCCCAGACCGTGACCACCGCTGCATTGCTGAACCCCGACAGCGCTTCGCTGGGCGAGACCAGGTTCAGGACCGCGAGCGCACCCAGCACCAGCAGCGCGACCAGGTCCATTCGGATCCATTCGGTGATGAACAGGACGAGCGCGGCGCCGAGTATCACGAGAACCTGGATGATTTCGATGTTCACGGGCGCAAAGAATAAAGCATCGGCCGCAGCGCATACGCGAGCGCCGTCATGTTTCGTCTTCCGAAGCTTCGCCGTAGCCGCCGCCGCCCGGTGTCGCGATCACCAGCATGTCACCGGCCGCGAGTTCGACCTCGGCGACGGCGGGCAGCTCCTGCACCGCGCCGTCCGGATGAACCAGCAGGTTCTTGCCGGGCCGTCCGTCGTCGCCGCCGGCCAGCCCCGCGGCGCCGCGTTTGCGATGATTCGACAGGATAGCGGCGCGCATGGGTGCGCGGAACTCGATCGCGCGCAGCACACCATTGCCGCCGGGCCAGCGACCGGCGCCGCCGCTGGCCTCGCGAATCGAGAATTCGCGCAGCAGCACCGGGAAGCGCAGCTCCAGTACCTCGGGGTCGGTGATGCGCGAATTGGTCATGTGCGTGTGCACGGCATCCGCGCCGGCAAATCCTGGTCCGGCCCCGGCCCCGCCGCAGATGGTCTCGTAGTACTGGTGGGATGCGTCGCCGAAGCTCAGGTTGTTCATGCTGCCCTGGCTGCCGGCCTGGCCATCCAGCGCGGCCAGCAGGGCGTCGGCCACACATTGCGAAGTCTCGACATTGCCGGCGGCCACGGCTGCCGGCCAGCGGGGGTTCAGCAGGCAGTCTTCCGGCAGCCGGATATCCAGCGGCTCCAGGCAGCCCTCGTTGAGCGGGATACGTTCGGCGAGCAGGCAACGGAATGCATACAGCACCGCGGCGCGGGCGACACCGGCCGGTGCGTTGAAATTACCCGGGCTCATCGCCGCGGTGCCGGTGAAGTCGACGACCGCGCGACCCGCCCGCCGGTCGATGGCGACTTCGACGCAAATGCGCTCGCCGCCGTCGAGTTGCGCTTCGCCACTGCCGTCCGACAGACGCGCCAGCAGATCGCGCACTGCCGTGTCGGCGTTGTCGCGGACATGCTGCATGTAGGCCTGCACCGCGTCGAGGCCGAAGTGCTCGATCATCTCGGCGAGCTGCTGCAGGCCCTTTTCGTTCGCTGCCAGCTGCGCCTTCAGGTCGGCGAGGTTCTGGTCCGGATTGCGCGGCGGATGTGGGCCGCTGGCAAGCAGGCGTTCCAGGTCCTTCTGCTGCAGGCGGCCCCTGCGCACCAGTGGGAAGGGTTCGCAGCGCATGCCCTCATCGTCGATGTGCCGGCTGAGCGCGGGCATGGAGCCCGGGCTGACTCCGCCGACGTCGGCATGGTGCGCGCGGCTGGCGACGAAGAACAGCGGTTCGCTGCCATCCGCCTCGAACACCGGCGTGACGACGGTGATGTCCGGCAGATGCGTGCCGCCCCGGTACGGATCGTTGAGCATCCAGCTGTCGCCCGGTTCGATTTCGCCGGTGTCGATCACTGCGCGCACGCTGTCGCCCATCGAACCGAGATGCACCGGGATATGCGGCGCGTTCGCTATCAGTCTGCCGCTGCGATCGAACAGCGCGCAGGAAAAATCCCGCCTTTCCTTGATATTGACCGAGTGCGCCGTGTTCTCGAGCACCGCACCCATCTGCTCGGCGATGTTCACGAAGTGGTTGTTGAATACCTCGAGCAGTATCGGGTCCGCGCCGGTCGGCGTGACCTTGCGTGGAAGTGGTCGGACGCGCTCAAGCCGCAGGCGGCCGGCCGTGTCTGCCGCGGCTTGCCAGCCTGGTTCGATGACCACCGTGCTGCTGTCATCGAAGATCAGCGCCGGTCCCGTTATCGCCTGGCCGGCGGGCAGCGTCTCGCGCCGGCGCACCGCGGCCGCCTGCCAGGCGCCGTCGGTAAAAATCTGCGTTTCCGCCGATCCGGCAAGGCCGGTGTCGTGTGTGCCCGGCGTCGCCGGCATCACCGTAGACTGGCTGGCTCCGTTCACGCGCATCGACTCGACTTCGAGTTGCGCCCCGGTCTCGGCGAATCCGAATCGCCGACGGTGCGCCGCGTGAAATGCATCGCGCGCGGTGATGACACTGCCGGTCCAGGGTATATCCAGCGAGGTATCCGAACCACGGACGCGTATCGCCAGCAGCGTTTCGAGGGTTATTTCATCCGGATCGATATCCTGGCCCTGCAGCGCGGCGATGCATTCGGCGCGCAGTTCATCGCTGGCCCGGGTCAGCGCTTCGTGCCGGGCATCGTCCAGCGGCAGGCCGATAGTTCGCTGTACGTATTCGCGCAGCGCTGCGACACCGATACCGTAGGCCGACAACAGGCTGGCGAGCGGATGAACCGCCACCTCGCTGATGCCCAACGCGTCGGCCACGCGGCAGGCATGCTGGCCGCCTGCGCCACCGAAACAGCAGAGCGTGAAATCTGCCGGGTCGTAGCCCCGCTGTATCGATACGGTCTTGATCGCATTAGCCATGTTGTCGACGGCCACGCGCAGGAAGCCCTCGGCCACCGTTTCGGGTGTCCAGTCCCGGCCGGTATCCGCAGCGATCTCGCTGGCGAGCCGCTCGAAACCCTCAGCGACCGCCTGTGAGTCCAGCGCCTGTTTGCCGTCGGCACCGAACACGGCCGGAAAGTGCGCGGCATCCAGCCGGCCGAGCAGCAGGTTGGCGTCGGTGACGGTCAGCGGCCCGCCACGTCGGTAGCAGCGCGGCCCGGGCAGCGCGCCGGCAGAATCC
Source organism: uncultured Chromatiales bacterium (assembly GCA_965601985.1). Taxonomy (GTDB): domain Bacteria; phylum Pseudomonadota; class Gammaproteobacteria; order Steroidobacterales; genus J054. Next base: position 7,014 of record CBFCXA010000119.1, read on the forward strand.
GGACCGACCTGGAAGCGTCCGGCGTCAAACCTCAGTCGTGAGCCGCCGCCGGCTGCGATGGTGTGAATGCGGATCAT
>CBFCXA010000120.1:0-7068 GCA_965601985.1 uncultured Chromatiales bacterium
ATCACTATCGTTGAGAGATTCATCACCGTGGTGATGGTCTGCTCGAGTTCCGGGCTGGAGCCCTCGACCGCCATCTGCCCGAAGGCCGGGCCCAGCGGATCGAAGACCACGATCATGCCGATGACCATCAGGTTGATCAGGCCGTAGAGCCCGACTTTCCACAACAGCCAGGTGGCTTCCGCATCGAAGGGCCCATTGCCCAGTCCCGAAGAGATCGCCAGCGCGATCAGGCTGGCGCCAACGATGCCGGTAACGATGTTGTTGTACTGGCTGAGCTTGTGGCCGATGGGCTGGTCATACTTGTAGGCGCCGGTGACGCTCAAAGTCGCCCAGGCAATGGTAAACAGCCAGACCAGCGCAACGCCGGTACCGCTGAGGTCCAGCAGGCCCAGGTCAACCGACAGCATGACCCCCAGCGGCAAAGCCGCTTTCCACATGACGCGGGGCAGCAGCTCGATGCGCAGCGCCCAGTGCAGCAGCATGACCCGGCTCTCGAACGACAGGCTGGCGTCGGTTGCGCGGCGAGCCGACAGAAACACCCCGAGATCAGTGCCGATCCAGAACACGAACATCAGCAGGTGCAGGTATTTCCAGGTCTCGTAAGCTGTCATGGACTCGTCCTCGGGCGGCAGACGCGGCAGGAATGGTCGAACATTACACCAAGCGCCCGGCCGCCGGAACGCGCTGTTCCGCAGGCCGTCCATACCGCGGGACGGGCTTCGCGGCTGGTTGCATCGGCCCCGGGAACGCCGGATAGTTGTGCCCTGGCTGCTGGCCAGCCGATTGAATAAAACTGCCCGTCAGGGCGGGGAATTGGGAGGAAACCGAACCGTGCGACCCCATGTAGAACTGATCCAGGAATCCGACCTGTGCTGGCATCCGGCCGAGCTGCCCGGCGGTGATGGCAAGGTCCGCCAGCGCAACCTGTCCTACGACGAAGAGGACGGCTCGGCTTCGACCCGGCTGATTTTCGAAAGTGCCTGGCACCGGCCCGCCGGCTACCACCACGCCGATATCGAGTGGTACGTAATGACCGGCGCGGTCAAGCTCGGCGATCAGACCATGGGCAAGGGCGGCTACTTCCGGGCTCCGGCAGGGCTCTGGGTGCCGGAGTTATCCGTCGCGGAAGGTTCGGAGATCCTGATTTTTCGCGAGTACGGTGACTGGGGCTTCAGCAAGTCCGATAAGAACCGCGATGGCTTCGTATCGCGCGGCGGCAATACCGCGTCCAGCGAGCCCGGCGAGCTGACCGTGGTCGACACCAGCCGCATGGAATGGATGCCGAACGTCTACGAGGGCGATACGCAGCGGTTTCTCAAGCTCAAGCTGCTTTACCTCGACCCGGCCTCACCGGACAACAACAATACCGGCTTCGTCACCATGCTGGCCTGGGCCCCGCCGGGCTGGTCGGACAATCGCCTGGTGCATCATCCGGTGTTCGAGGAGGCCTACAGCCTCGAGGGTGAGCTGGTCTACAATTTCGGCACGCTGGACGTCGGCACCTATTTCTTCCGCCCGGCAATGGTCAAGCACGGTCACTTTGTGGCCGGCGAAGAGCGCGGCTGGAGCGGCATCTTCCGGCTCGACGGATCGCTGATCAACTGGATCACGATCAATGAACGGGTGGTGATAGAAGGGGATGCGGTGAACTATGATCCGAAGACCCAGGCGCCGGTGATTTCCGGCATTCCGGTGCGTTCCCGTTCCTCGGGCGAGTGGGACCTCGACGGGCAGTAGCCACTGCCCGAAAGGGCTGCCGGCAACAATCTAGAATCTATGTGAGGTTCCATGTCTGGCGCCATTGATATCGTTTGCAATTTATATACCCCCGAAGCCGTGCAGAACGGCTGGACGGGGCTCGACGAGGAGTTCAAGGCCCAGGTGCGCATGCCCGAGGACATGCGCGGCGGCGTGACCATCGAGAACTACCTCGAGCGCATGGACCGCGCGGGCATCGAGCGCTCACTGCTGATCGCGGTGCGGGCGGGCGATATCAACAAAGCCGGCGGTTTCGAATTGCCGGTCGAGGCGGTCCACGCGGTTTGCCAGCAGCATCCGGACCGGTTCTCGGGCCTCGCCGGCATCGACCCGTTCCGGGGCATGCAGGGCCTGCGCGACCTCGAACATGCGGTGAAGGAATGCGGCTTCGTGGGCGCGCACCTGTATCCGCACTGGTGCGAGCTGCCGCCGGATCACGCCAAGTACTACCCGTACTACGCCAAGTGCTGCGAGCTGGACATACCGATCATGATGCAGGTCGGACACAACCTCGTGTACTCGCGCCAGCGCCGGCTGCCGAGCGTGGCGCGGCCGATCCTGCTCGACCAGGTGGCGATCGATTTCCCGGAACTCAAGCTGATCGGCATTCATATCGGCGTGCCGTGGACCGACGAGATGATCTCGATGTGCTGGAAGCACGAGAATGTCTATACCGCCGGCGATGCCTATGCACCCAAACACTGGCCCAAGCAGTACGTGCACTACGCCAATACCTACGGCAGCCACAAGGTGCTGTTCGGCACCGACTGGCCGGTGATCGACCCGGAGCGCGCGGTCCGTGAAATCGACGATTTGGGCTTCCGGGATGAATCGAAACAGAAGCTGATGCGCGACAACGCCCTCAAGGTATTCGATCTGCCGGGCTGACGGGTAACGTCGATGACCACTGCCGAATTGCCCGACGCCTTTCGCCATTTATCCATCGCCGACGGTCTGCGCTCGTCCGCGGCGCGCAGCCCGGACAAGATCGCCTACCGGCACGACGCTGAGACGCGCAGTTACGCGCAACTGCTGGATCGCGTCGACCGGCTCTCCGCCGGCCTTATTACCGACCTCGGCCTGAAGGTTGGCGAGCACGGCGCGATCGTCGCGAAGAATTCAATCGCCTATATGGAAGCGGTTTTCGGTGCGTCCCAGGCCGGCATAGCGCTGGCTACGGTGAACCCGAAACTCGCGCCGGCCGAGATTGCCGCGATCTGCGACGACGCCGACGCACAAGTGCTGTTCGTCGACGAAGACAGTGCCGAAGCCCTGGCCGGTATAGAGCTGCCGTCGGTGCAGCGCGTAATCGAACTGGGAGCGGAACTCGACGACTGGCTGGCCGCGCAGCAGCCCGGGCCGCTGCCCGTAGTGCCCGAGTGGGAGGTATTCACTATTCCCTACACCTCCGGCACCACCGGTAAACCGAAGGGCGTTCTGGTGCCGCATCGCTCGCGCGCGCTGTCGATGTTCGCAATGGCCAGCGAGTACGGCTGCTATTCGCCCGACGACCGCTTTCTGGCGATTGCGCCGATGTGCCACGGTGCCGGCATGATATTCGCGCTGGCCCCGGTGTTTTTCGGCGGACATGCCGAAATCATGGCGGGCTTCGATCCGGAGCTGGTCATGCAGCGGCTGCGCGAAGGCGAGATGACCGGCTTTTTCGGCGTACCGACCCACTTTCACGCGCTGATGAACCTGCCGCGCGACACGCTGGAAGCACTGCGGCCGCAACACCTGACCACGATTATCTCCAATGCGGCGCCGCTGCCGCAGGCGATGAAGGAACGCCTGGTCGAGTTTTTCGGCCCCGGGATGCTGCACGAGACCTACGGCTCGACCGAGGCCGGCATCGTCACCAATCTGCGTCCCGTCGACCAGCTGCGCAAGCGTGCCTGCGTCGGTCAGCCGATTCCTGCGACCCTGGTCGAGGTGCGCCGCGAAGATGGCGGTATCTGCGACGTCGACGAGGTGGGCGAGCTGTTTTCCAGCAGCCCGTATCTGTTCAATGGCTACTGGAACAAACCCGCGGCCACCGCCGAGGCCTACCACGACGGCTGGGTGACCGTCGGCGATCTGGCCCGGCGCGATGCGGAAGGGGACATCTACATCGTCGACCGGATCAAGGACATGGTGATCTCCGGCGGCGTGAACATCTATCCGCGCGAAGTCGAGGAGGTGCTGCTGACGCACCCGGCGATCAGCGACGTCGCGGTCATCGGCGTGCCCAGCGAGAAATGGGGCGAGAGCCTGAAGGCTTTCCTGGTCAGCTCCGACGACAGCCTGGATGCGGACGCGGTCGCGGCATTCTGCGAGCCGCTGATATCGCGTATCAAGATTCCGCGGGACGTCGAGCTGGTCACGGCGATTCCGCGTAATGCCAGCGGCAAGGTACTCAAGACCGAGCTGCGTGCCCGCGAAGCCTCGTAGGCGACGCGCCCGCAACGTACTGGTGAGCTGCTCCCGATGAACGACTTCGTACCGGCGGTAGAGTTCTATTTCGACTTCGCCTGCCCACACAGCTACCTCGCCTGTGTCCGGCTGCGGGAAACGGCGCTGCGGACCGAAGCCCCGATCAGCTGGAAACCATTCCTGCTCGATGAGCTCGCCGCCGAGCTCGGCGAGGCGCTGCAGCCGGTATACGAAACCGAACCGCGTCGCGCCGTTTACCAGGCGGCCGAACTGGCGCTGTGGGCGCGCTACAACGGCGTGGCGGTTGAGCGAACATCGGACCAGGCCATCGATTCCCGGCCTGCGTTGCAGGGCCTGCTCGCCGCGTCAGAGGCCGGCCGGGCAATGGACTACGCGCTAGCCGTGTTTGCCGCCTGTTTCGGCGGCTGCGAAGATATTGCTGATGCTAAGCGTCTGGCCGCCATCGCTGCCGAAGTCGGCCTCCCGGTCGATGCGCTGGCAGGGGCGGACGCGACGCAGGGGGATCAGGTGCTGGCGGTCAATGCCGCCGAACTCGCCGCAAAGGGTGGCTTCGCGAGCGGGACCCTGTTCGTGGAGGACCAGATGTTCGTCGGCCATACGCGCATGCCGCTGGTCGAATTCGCGCTGGGGCAGGCAAGTACCCGGCGTTTCGTGATGCCGGGCCAGCATGGCTGAACGGCAGGCCTGGGAGGGCAGATGTGAACAACGGGCAGGGAACTAGCCGCAGGGATTTCCTCGCCGGCGCAGGCGCCGGCGCTCTGGCACTGAAATACGCGTCGCCCGCGGCCGCCCAGGTCGACATGAACGCCCCGTACGGCGCCTGGGAAGATCTGATGCGCGAGAAGTGGACCTGGGATGAGGTCGTGCACGGCTCGCACGGCACCAATTGCCAGGGCGGCTGCGCGTTCAATGTCTACGTAAAAAACGGCATCGTCTGGCGCGAGGAGCAGCAGGGCGAGTACGGAAAATCAGACGACGATGTGCCGGACTATGGTCCACGTGGTTGCCAGAAGGGATTGCGCCACGCGAAATACATGTACGGCAAACAACGCATCCTTTATCCGATGAAGCGTGTCGGCGAGCGCGGGGCCGGGCAGTGGGAGCGCATCAGCTGGGACCAGGCGCTTTCCGAGATCGCGGACAAGTTCATCGATACCTGCAGCGAACACGGCGCCGAATCGATCACCATGGGCCTCGGCACGCAGATGGCCATGAAGCGCGGTTCGCTGATGGGCCTGGGCCGCTTCGCGACCATTACCGGCAGCCCGCTGCCGGAAGCCTTTGCCGGCGTCGGCGACCTGCCGACCGGGGTCTATCTGACGGTTGGAGATCCGCTGCTGGGTGACACGGCCGCTTCGATTTTCAAGTCTAAGGCCTGCTTCGTCTGGTTTGCCAACCCGGCGGTGACCCGGATCCCGGACGCACATTTTTTCTGGGAGGCCCGCTATAACGGCACCGAAGTCGTCGCGATTTCGCCGGAGTTCACACCGACCGCGATGCATGCGAGCAAATGGGTGAACCCGAAACCGGGCACTGACGCCGCGCTGGCCATGGGCATGGTGCAGGTGGTGCTGGATGAAGGTCTCGAAGATGCCGGGTTCATTCGCGAGCAGTCCGACCTGCCGTTCCTGGTTCGTACCGACACTCGTCGTTTCCTTCGCGCATCCGACCTTGGCGAGGACGGCGACAAAGCCGACCAGGAATTCTACTTCTGGGACAGTGCAACAGAGGCTCCCGCCCGTGCGCCGGGGACCGGATTCGAAGTGCCCCCGCCGGGCGCACCGGTGCCGGAACATGACGAGACGCTCGCGCTGGGCGATCTTAAGCCGGCGCTGGAAGGCCGCTGGACCATCGACGCCGATGGGCGGCAGATCGAAGTCACCACGGTCTACCAGTTGCTGCTGGAGCACCTGGCTGGCTATACACCGGAGCGCACCGGCGAGATCACGGGCCTGCATCCGGACGTAATTCGCGAACTCGCGCGGACCTTTGCCAACGCGAAGCCCGCGATGGTGTATTCCGGCTATCGGATCTCCAAGTGGCTGCACGGCGACCTCTTCCAGCGTGCCACCCTGCTGCTGCTGACGGTCACGGGCAACCACGGCAAGCCGGGCAGCGGACTGCAATTCACCAACCTGGCGAAAGACCAGGACCAGGCCGCTTTCTGGTTCGACGGTTTGCCGCCAACCCTCCGGGTCGCGACTCTGTCACGCTGGGACTATGTGCATGCCGGCGGCAAGGAACTGAACCAGCAGGTTTACGGCAAGGAAGTCGCCGAGCATTTCGATCGCTACTTCAACGAGTCAGTCCAGCGCCGCTGGTTCCCGGACTACAGCCAGACGTCCTGGAAGATGGGCTTTTACCTGGGCAGCAATGCGGCGAACTGGCGGGCTTCCGGTAAGCGCTGGCGCAAGGAGGCTTTCGAGAAACTCGAGACCATCGTAACCTGCGCGACCGACATGGGCGTGACCAGCATGTACTCCGACTACGTGCTGCCGATTGCGCATCACTATGAACGCGAAGACGTCGTCCTGTGGCAATGGACGCCCTACCTGCAGGTGCTGGACCGTGCGGTGCCACCGCTGGGTGAGGCGGTCGACGACTTTGAGTTGTTCGTCCGGCTGTCGCAGGCGATCAGCGAGCGTGCATCGGCACGCGGGGTAGCGCCGCTGGAGGACAACTACTTCGGCATGCCCGTGACGCGTGACTTCACCCAGTTCTACGAGATGTTCACCAAAGGCGGTGCCTACACCAGCATGCGCGATGCGCTCGATTTCCAGCTCAAGGTCAACCCGTATCTGCCCAAAGAATCCTGGGAAACGCTGGCACAGAACGGTATCACCCGGGTGCCGGACTCGGACGGTGTGATCTACGGCC
>CBFCXA010000121.1:0-7063 GCA_965601985.1 uncultured Chromatiales bacterium
GCGGACACTGCGCGCGGCGTGCTCGGCAATCAATAACGATTCGGGAGAAGCAGACATGCCAGTAAAGATCGGAATCAACGGCTACGGGCGCATCGGCCGCAACGTGCTGCGCGCACTGTACGAGTCCGGGCGCAACAACGAGTTGAGCATCGTCGCGGTCAATGATCTGGGCGATGCGGAAACCAACGCGCACCTGACGCGCTTCGATACCGCGCACGGCCCGTTTCCGGGCGAGGTGGCCGTGGAGGGCGACCACCTGGTCGTGAACGGCGATCGCATTCGCGTGCTTGCCGAACGCAACCCGGCAGCGCTCCCCTGGGGGGATCTGGGCGCCGAAGTCGTGCTGGAATGCACCGGGCTGTTCAACAGCCGCGAAAAGGCTGCCGCGCACCTGGAAGGCGGTGCGAAGAAAGTGCTGATCTCGGCGCCCGCCGGCAAGGACGTCGATGCGACCGTGGTTTACGGCGTCAATCACTCGGCGCTGAAGGCCGCGGACCAGGTGGTATCGAATGCGTCCTGCACGACCAACTGCCTGGCGCCGCTGGTCAAACCGCTGCAGGACTCGGTTGGTCTGGTCGCGGGCATCATGACCACGATTCACGCCTACACCAATGACCAGGTGCTGACCGACGTGTTCCATAAAGATCTGCGGCGGGCACGCTCGGCTACGCAGTCGATGATCCCGACCAAGACCGGGGCGGCGGCCGCGGTCGGCCTGGTGCTTCCGGAACTGGCCGGCAAGCTCGACGGCTTCGCGGTGCGCGTGCCGACCATCAACGTGTCGCTGGTCGACCTGACCTTTACCGCCGCGCGTGACACCACGGTGGAAGAGGTCAACAGCCTGGTCAAGCAGGCCAGCGACGGGGAGCTCGCCGGCGTGCTCGGTTACAACGACGGACCGCTGGTTTCGGTGGACTTCAACCACAACCCGCTGTCGTCGATTTTTGACTCGACGCTGACCAAGGTACTGGGTGGCAAGCTGGTCAAGGTCTGCTCCTGGTACGACAATGAGTGGGGCTTCTCCAACCGCATGCTCGACACCACGCTGGCGATGGTCAACGCCGGTTAGCGCCTGACAAAGCTGTAACCCGAGGGCGTCGCGATGGCCGTATTGCGCATGGCAGACCTGGCCCTGGAGGGTCGCCGGGTCATGATCCGCCTCGACCTGAACGTGCCGCTGCAGGACGGGCGGGTGACCAGCGATACGCGCATTCGTGCGTCGCTGCCAAGTATTCGCCAGGCACTGGAAGCCGGTGCCGCGGTAATTCTGCTGTCGCACCTGGGCCGCCCGCGCGAAGGACAATTCGAAGAGCAGTTTTCGCTGGCCCCCGTAGCCGAGCATCTGGCCGGTTTGCTGGGACAGCCGGTGCGCCTGGCAGCCCACTGGCTGGACGGCGTCGAGGTCGCGCCGGGCGAAGTCGTGCTGTGCGAAAACGTGCGCTTCAATGTCGGCGAGAAGGCCGATGACCCGGATCTGGCGCAGCGCATGGCCGCGCTCTGCGATGTGTTCGTGATGGATGCCTTCGGTACTGCGCATCGTGCGCAGGCGAGCACACACGGCGTGGCGCGCCTTGCGCCCGAGGCCTGCGCCGGTCCGCTGCTGGTGGCGGAACTCGACGCACTGGGGCGCGCGCTGGACGATCCGGCGCGGCCGGTGGTCGCAATCGTCGGCGGCGCCAAGGTCTCCACCAAGCTGACCGTTCTGGAAAGCCTGGTCGACAAGGTCGATCAGCTGATTGTCGGCGGCGGTATCGCCAACACCTTTATCGCCGCAGCCGGGCATGCGGTCGGTCATTCGCTGTACGAGCCCGAACTGGTCGACAACGCCCGGCAAATGATGAGCAGTGCCCACCGCGCCGAGATCCCGATTCCGCAGGACGTCGTCGTGGCGCTGGAAGTCAGCGCGTCCGCGCCTGCCTACAAGCGGCCGGTGGACAGCGTGGACGACGACGAGATGATCGTCGACATAGGCCCACGCACCGCGGCGCAATACGCGCAGCTGCTGCGCTCGGCCGGCACTATCGTCTGGAACGGCCCGGTCGGCGTGTTCGAAATCGACCAGTTCGCGGCCGGCACACGCGCGCTGGCCGAAGCCGCTGCATCCAGCGATGCGTTCAGTATCGCCGGCGGCGGCGATACGCTTGCGGCGCTGGAGAAGTTCGGGCTCAGTGACCAGGTGTCGTACATCTCCACCGGCGGTGGCGCCTTCCTGGAATTCCTGGAAGGCCGGACGCTGCCTGCCGTCGCGGTACTCGAGGAACGAGCGGCTGGCGGCTGACGCAGCGACGTTAGAGCGCAGCCTGCGCACGATTCTCGACGCGGCTCTGGACGCCGCCAGGCCTCAACGCCTCGCGCCCGCGATCCTGCCGCGGCCGCGCGGCCGTGTCTGGCTCACCGGGGCTGGCAAGGCGGCCGTCAGCATGACTGAGGCCTACCTCGCCGCCGATCCGGGTCCGATCAGCGGTGCGATCGTAGTGCCCGATGGGCACGGCCTGTTGCCGGGCGAGACCCTGCCCGGCGTCGAGGTGCTGGAGGCGGCCCACCCGGTACCGGATGCGCGCGCGATTACTGCGGCGGAACGACTGCTGTCGATTGCCGCCGCCGCCACCGCGGATGACCGTGTGGTGTTCCTGGTCTCGGGCGGCGCGTCAGCCCTGCTGGAAGCTCCGTGCGCCGGCCTGTCGCTGGAGGATATTCAGGCGGTCAATCGCGAGCTTTTGCGCTGTGGCGCGTCGATTCACGAGATCAACAGGGTTCGGCGCCGACTCTCGCGAATCAAGGGCGGCGGCCTGGCGCGCGCGGCAATACCGGCCGAAGTCCAGGTGCTGGCGATCTCCGACGTGCCCGGCGATCGCATTGCCGATATCGGTTCGGGCCCCTGTAGTCCGGATCCGGCCGGCGACTCTGACGCGCTCGACGTGCTGCGTCGCTACCACTGTCGCGTGCCTGATGCGGTGATGGAATTGCTCGGCCGGGGCCAGTCATCGTCCGCGTCCGCCGAGTCTTTTCCCGCGCGCGTGACTGAATGCCTGATCGCCTGTGCAGACGATGCGCTGGCGGCCGCCGGCCGGGCCGCGCAGGCACTGGGTTACCGCGCCCGCCTGCTCGGTTCCGACATCGATCAGCCGGCTGTCAGCCTGGCCGGGGATCACGCGCGACTGGCCGCGGACGAGCTTGCCGACGGTCAAGCGGTCGCGCTGATTTCCGGAGGCGAGACGACGGTCAGCCTGCCGCAAAATGCCGGGCAGGGCGGGCGCAACACCACCTATCTGCTGGCCCTGATGCGCGCGCTGCGCGGCCGGTCCGGCATCCACGCGCTGGCCGCCGATACCGACGGCATCGACGGTGACGGCGATCATGCCGGTGCCTGGTTTGTCGATGCGCACTGGGAGCAGGCGGCGGCTCTTGGCCTGGACGCGGATCGCTGTCTTGCCGCTGCCGACAGTTACCGCTTCTTTAACGAGCTGGGCACGCTGATTCGCAGCGGGCCTACCCGCACCAATGTCAACGATCTGCGCGTGATCCTCGTCAGGCCCGGCTGACAGCGCCGGGCTGACTCGGTACCCTGCGCGCTTTGTTGTTGCGTATTGGATTGATGCGTCGAACGAAGATCATCGCGACCCTGGGTCCGGCCACCGACGATCCGGATACGCTCAGCGAACTGCTGCGCGCCGGTGTCGATGTTGTGCGCCTGAATTTCTCGCACGGCGATCGCGACGATCACCGGCGCCGGATTGACGCGGTACGCGCGGCATCAGAAACCATGGGCCGCTACATAGCGGTGCTGGGCGACCTGCAGGGGCCGAAGATTCGCATCCAGCGTTTCGCGGACGGGCCGGTGACGCTGGTCGAGGGTCGGGAATTCCTGCTCGATCCGGACCTGCCGGTCGATGCCGGGGACGAGAGCCGCGTCGGCGTGGCCTACCCGGATCTTGCCGACGACCTTGTCGACGGCGATCGTCTGCTGCTCGATGACGGACAGATCGTGTTGCGCGTGACCGCGATCGAAGGCCAGCGAATTCGCTCGGTCGTAGAACTCGGCGGCGTGTTGAGCAATAACAAGGGCATCAACAAACAGGGCGGCGGCTTGTCGGCACCGGCGCTGACCGAGAAGGATCGCGATGACCTGCGCTGGGCGGCGGAGAACGACCTCGACTGGGTCGCTGTGTCTTTCGTGCGTAGCGCTGCAGACCTGGAGGAGGCGCGCCATTGCCTGCGCAGCGCCGGCGGGACTGCACTGATCGTGGCAAAGGTCGAACGCGCCGAGGCGGTCGACGAGCTGGAATCGATCATCGAAGCTGCCGACGCGGTGATGGTCGCGCGCGGTGACCTGGGTGTGGAGACCGGCTACGCGGGGCTGACCGGTTTGCAGAAGCGCATCATTCGCATGACGCGGCGGCACCTGAAAGTGTCGATTACCGCGACGCAGATGATGGAGTCGATGATCAACAACCAGGTGCCGACCCGAGCCGAGGTCTCGGATGTCGCCAATGCCGTGATGGACGGTACGGACGCGGTCATGCTGTCGGCTGAAACGGCGGCCGGGAGCTACCCGGTCAAGGCCGTCGCCCAGATGGCCGAAGTCTGCGTCGGTGCAGAGAAGTATCACCAGTCGGCCTCGCGTATGAGCCGGCATCGCATGGACGACCGCTTCCGGCGCGTCGACGAAGCGGTCGCGATGGCTGCGATGTACACGGCGAACCATCTCGACGTCCAGGCGATTATCGCGTTGACGGAGTCGGGTTCGACGGCGCTGTGGATGTCACGTATTCGCTCCGACATCCCGATTTTCGCGCTGACCCGGCAGCCCGCGACCCTGCGTCGCGTCGCCCTGTATCGCGGCGTATATCCGGTCTCGTTCGACATCGTGCACACCGATGCGCAGCGTATCTACGCAGATGTGTTCCAGGTGTTGATGAATATGCAGGCGGTGCACGCGGGCGACCTGGTGATCATCACCAAGGGCGATCTGGAAGGCGTATCCGGGGGCACCAACGGACTGAAAATCCTTCGCGTGACCGGCCAGTGAATACGGCCCCCGGGGCGGCAAGGGCCTGTTTGGCCGGCCGCTATACTGCCGCTGCTATCGGCGCCGGCAACGCATAATCAGAACGAGACCGGATACTCCCAACATGACCGCACCGCAGCAGGGCCTCGTCGCACGCTTCATGAAGACCGCCTCGAGAATCGAAGCCAACGAGGTTCGTGCCGTATGGATCTCATTCGCCTTCGTGTTCACGCTGATGGCGGCTTACTACATCCTGCGTCCGGTGCGCGATGCGATGGCCAGCGACTGGACCGATACCGAAGTCAGTCTGCTGTGGAACATCAACTTCTTTATCAGTGTCGGGGTCGTTGCGCTGTATGGCGTGGCGGTTTCCAAGCTGCGCTTCAGGATTCTGGTGCCGGGCGTCTACGCGTTTTTTGCGGCCAGTTTCGTGGCCTTCTATTTCGGCGTCACCGCGCTGAGCGATCGAGTGCTGATCGACAAGATTTTTTATGTCTGGGTCAGCGTATTCAGCCTGTTCCACGTTTCCGTGTTCTGGAGTTTCATGTCGGACTTGTTCGACAAGGAACAGAGCGGCCGTCTGTTTGCGTTCATTGCCGCCGGCTCCAGTGCAGGGGCGCTGGTTGGCCCGGTGGTGCCGACGCTGTTCGCCGGCATGGTCGGTACCGACACGCTGATGCTGGTCGCATCGGTCGCCCTGCTGGTGCCGATTCCGATGATTTTCTACCTCGAGCGTTTGAAGGTGGTCGACCTGAATAACGCCGACGTGCGCGCCGATCTCAGCGCAGCGCGCATCGGCGGCAAGCCCTTCGCAGGTTTCAAGATGTTCTTCACCAATCCCTACCTGCTCGCGATCGGTGCGTTCATCCTGCTGTATACCGCGATTGGCTCATTCGTATATTTCGAGCAGAAGAACCTGCTGGCCGATTTCGATCGTGCCACCCGGACCCAGATACTCGGCGGCGTCGACCTGGTGGTGAATGTCCTGACTTTCGGCATCGGCATGTTCGCGACCGGTCGCATCGTCAAGCGCTTCGGCATGCCCACTACGCTGGCCCTGGTTCCGGTATTGATCGCCGCCGGCCTGTTGATCCTGGCTTTTGCACCGATCCTGACCATCGTGCTGGCGCTGCAGGTCGCACGCCGCGCCGGCAATTACGCGATTACACGGCCCGGCCGCGAAATGCTGTTCACCGCGGTCGATCGCGAGACGCGCTTCAAGGCCAAACCGGTCATCGATATCGCCGTGTACCGCGGCGGCGATGCGGTGAGCAGCATCGCCTTTGCCGGCCTGACCGACGGTCTCGGCCTGGGTCTCGGCGTGATGGCGGCGATCGGCGCTGGCATCGCCGCAGTCTGGGCAGCGGTCGGTCGCTACCTCGGCCGGGTTTTCGAGCGTGGCGAGGCGGCCGACGCCAAGCCCGCCGCCACGCCGCTTGCCCCTGATTCCGGCTAGCTGCGCTCGGCCATCAGCGTCTTCAGGTCAGCGAGTACCTGTTCACTGTGGCCCGATGGGTTCACGCTCGTATAGTGCCGCGCAATCCGTCCCTCCGGGTCAATCAGGAAAGTCTGGCGCTTGGCGACCTGGAAATTGCCGTAGTCCGACAGCACGCCGTAATTCTCCGCGGCCTCTCCTTCCATGTCTGCCAGCAGCGAGAAGGGCAGGCTGTATTTCTCGGCGAATTCGGCGTGCGATTCGACGTCGTCCAGGCTTACGCCCAGTACCGTGGCGCCGATATCCTCGAAAGCGAATATGTTGTCGCGGAAAGCACAGGCTTCGGTCGTGCAGCCGGGCGTGTCGTCCTTCGGGTAGAAATAAAGCGTTACCCAGCGGCCGCGGTAGCGCTCGAGATCGTGCCATTCGCCGTTCTGGTCCTGCAGTCGAAATGCCGGAGCCGGCGTACCTGGCTCCATGCCCGCCAAGGCGCCGGCGGAAATCACGGCAAATAACAGGACGGCTAGGCAGCTTCGGGTGATTCTGGATCTCATCATTTCTGGCTCCTGGTTGGCGCCGCCGGAACAAGGCCCGAACGGCGTAATAGTCGGCGACAGCGT
>CBFCXA010000122.1:0-7052 GCA_965601985.1 uncultured Chromatiales bacterium
GCAACGAGGTATCGATCTCGATCGCCAGCGCCTCGCGGTTGAAGTCGTCGAGCACGTTGAAGGTACGGAAGCGCACGCCGTTGTAGAGCGCATCGCTCATGAAGTCCGCCGACCAGACTTGGTTTGGTCGGTCCGGGACGACCAGGGGCATCGGGTCCCGCGGCGGCACCCGCTTCTTCGTCCGGCGCCTCAGATTGAGTTTCAGCAGGCAGTACACGCGATACACACGCTTGTGATTCCAGTCATGACCGAGCCGTCGCAGTCGCCGATACAGCTTCCAGAAGCCGAGTCCAGGCTTGCTCTCGGCCAGGGCATGCAGCGCTTCGGCTATCGGGCGGTCGCGTTCCAGCCAGTCGACCAGCGGCCGATACCAGGCTGACCGCGATAGGCCAATGGCCTGGCAGGCCCGGCGTATCGATAACTCGTGCGCCTCGATCAGATACGTCACGGCCGCCCGCTTCTCCGGCGGCCTCAGAGCTTTTTTTCGATCAGGTCCTTCAGCGCCGTATTCTCAAGCGCCAGATCCGCATACATCCGCTTGAGCTTCGCGTTCTCGACTTCCAGCTCCCGCGTCCGCTTCAGCTCCGACACGCTCAAGCCGCCAAACTTCGACTTCCAGTTGTAGTAGCAGGCCGAACTGATCCCGTACTTCCGGCAGATCTCTTTCACCGGCTGCCCGGCTTCGGCTTCCTTCAGGATCGACACGATCTGCGTGTCGCTGTACTTCGACTTCTTCATGGGTCCTCCTAGCGTCATTCTGCCAAGAATCTCCACCCATGAGTGGTCTACTCTTTGGGGAAGCTTACGGATCTGCTCTCCACGCTTGTAAACATCGCTTGAGCCCTGGAGAGACCCGCTCGACTTAGACTTTGGTTTTACCCCCCTAAAAGACAGTTCTAAGGCGGATTGATACGCACTTTCGGAGGGAATTGTGTTCTATATCAGCGGGTTGATTTGGTCCGACCCCAACCTTGCCTACTTCTCGGGGGGCGATTGCCAGGGCCATCTGCCCTCCACCTCCAGATGAATCGTGAACACGAGTACTGTCCGGATTATGACGATAAGTCCAAGCCCGAGTATCTCGGAAACCGTGTTGTCAACGACCACTGTCCTAATGATGTCGCCTGCAACCAGAAAATCGAGACCGAGCAGCATGAACCGGCCTATCTCCACTCGGACTGCGTCGAACGGGATTGCATCGGTCTGCCCGGCGAAGCTTCGCGCCATCAGGGTGATTGAGCGCAAGACACCACCAATGATAATCACTACCCCAACGGTCTCGATGATGTATCCAACTACGCTGATAGCGTTTTGAAACGTCGAAAAAAACATTGATAACCCTGCGTAAATAAAAGCTGATCAGTACGGACTCTACTTTCCTGGGTATCGAGCCGCGAACGTTTCATCAGAACGGCTTGGCGACGCCGAACCACACGGCCAACAGAATCACGATCCACCCGAGCAGTATCGGCACATTCATCCAGGCTAGCCGTTTCTGAATTCCATCGACATCATTGCTGGCCAAAGCGGTTCGCAGGCCGAACCCGACCCAGCGCATCGGTACGCTCATGAAGATCAACAAACCGTATAGCGCTATTTTGGAAGCCAGCCATTTGGCATCGACCGTTTCGCTGGTGCCGGTGAAAACGATGACGCCGTCGTAGATGAAGCCCGGTGCCAGAAGCAGACGAAACACCACGTCTGTAATGCGTAACGCTCGGCTTGCGACGCGATCTGCCGAGATCGAAATCAACGCCCAGACTCCCGCAACGGCCCAGGTCCCGTAGAAATAGGCTGGGTGCATGATTTTGTAGGCGCCCAGGGCCGCACCAAGACTTATGCCGGCCGGCAGTATCAGTACCAATGCCAGGTTGGTGGCAGAACTCAGCCACAAGACCCCTCGGGCCGCCAGTTGCAGGGATTCCAAGCCAATGTTTTCAGCAGTGCCAACCCGCGCAAGATACAAACGCCCCAGGTCAGCACCCAGCAGGTAGACCACGACGAGCACATGCGCGAACAAGGCCAGGGAATACTCGAACATTGCCAGGATGAATCCTTTCGGGCGTGCTCTTAACTATTGGGCGAAACACAAATATAGCAGGGGCGACTCGCAGCTCTGGCCCGTGACCGTCGCACACATCAGAAGATATAGTCCCCCAGCATCTCGACCAGATGGTCCGACCAGCGTTCCGGAAACGGCTCGAACAGTTCTTCGACCAGCCAGCGCACCGCCTGTGGGTGCGAGATGGCGACATTCATCTCGCGGTTGATCTTCAAACTGCGCCGGGCCGCGATAGGCCTCGACAGCAATCATCCGGGCAGCGTCCGGGGGCTGCGCCGACGCCAGCGTAACCATTTGAACGAGTAGCCAGCCGACTGGCCGGAATTGCCCTCTCATTCATCTGGTTTATTGCACATCGCCGGCCGGCTACCGAGGAAAAACGCAATGCGGAATGTGCAGGCGTTCGCGTCCGCCCGGGGAGAACTGAGGTAACATGGCCGCTGCCCGTTAGGGATTGTCGCCAGAGCATGAACATTCTGATTCTGGGCGCCGGTCAGGTCGGCTCCACCGCCGCATATCAGCTGGCCCGCGCCGAGGCCAACGAAGTCACCATAGTCGACACCGATCCGACGGTACTGCGCGACCTGCAGGATCGGCTGGATATTCGCACCGTCGTCGGCAACGCCGCATACCCGCAGGTACTCGAGCGCGCCGGCGCCAAGGATGCCGACATGGTCATCGCGCTGACCAGCAGCGATGAGACCAACATGATCGCCTGCCAGGTGGCCTATACCCGCTTTCAGACCGCAACCAAAATCGCGCGGATCCGCAGCGCCGATTTCATCAACGCACACATAAAGGAGAAAGACGAGAGCAAGAAGCTCTTCTCGCAGCACGCGATACCGGTCGACGTATTCATCAGCCCGGAGCAGCTGGTCACCCAGCACGTCACCCGGCTGATCCGCTTTCCCGGCGCGTTCCAGGTGCTCGATTTCGCCAATGGCCGGGTGCGCATGATCGGCGCGCGCGCATTGCGCGGCGGGCGGCTGGTCGACCAGCAGATCAAGTCGCTGCACGAGCACATTCCCGACATCGAGGCGCGCATCGCTGCGCTTTACCGCAATGGCGAGAGCATTGTTCCGGATGGCAATACCCTGATCCGCGAGGGCGACGAAGTATTTTTCATCGCCAGCAGCGACGACTCGCGCGTGGTCATGAACGAGATGCGCCGGCCGGAGGAAAGCGTACGCCGCGTGGTAATTGCCGGCGGCGGCAATATCGGCTATCGGCTGGCCGCTGCGCTGGAGGGAACCAACCAGGTGAAGGTCATCGAGCGTGACCGCGACCAGGCGCGCAAGATCTCCGAGCGTCTGAACAAGGCGATTGTGCTCCATGGTGACGCGGCCGACGAGGAGCTGTTGCTGGAAGAAAACATCGACAGCGCGGATGTGTTCGTGTCGCTGACCAATGCCGAAGAGGCCAATATCCTCTCGGCGATGCTGGCCAAGCGCATGGGCTGCAATAAGGTGATGGCGCTGATCAACCGGCCGTCCTACGCGGAGCTGGTGGAGAGCAGTACCATCGATGTGGCGATCTCGCCGCAGCAGATCACCATCAGTGCGCTGCTGGCGCATGTGCGGCGCGGCGATGTGGTGAAGGTTCATTCGCTGCGTCGGGGCGAGGCCGAGTCACTGGAAGCGATTGCCCATGGCACTTCCGACGAAAGCAAGGTCGTCGGGCGGCATGTCGAAGACATCAAGCTGCCGCCGGGCACGTCGATCAGTGCGATCGTGCGCGACGAGCGCATCATGGAGGCCCATCACGACACCGTTATCGAGCCCGAGGATCACGTCATCCTGTTCATTGCCGACCGGCGACAGACCGAGGAAGTCGAGCGGCTGTTTCAGGTCAACGTAGGTTTCTGATTCGGGCGGCTGAATTTCCGGCCACCGGCTCCCAGTCATGCGTATCGGGGTTACACAGCGAATTCTGGGCCTGCTGCTGATGCTGTTCAGCACCAGCATGCTGCCGCCGATCGCCGTGTCGTTTATTTTCTCCGACGGTTCCTACCCGGCGTTCCTCGCCGGCTTCGCCGTGACGCTGGCCGCCGGGGCGGTAATCTGGTTTCCGGTTCGCGAAGACAAGCGCGAGCTGCGCCTGCGCGACGGATTCCTGGTCGTCGCCGCGTTCTGGCTGGTGCTGGGCAGTTTCGGCGCCGCGCCGCTGCTGTTCAGCGAACAGCCGTCGATGGACCTGACCGACGCGGTCTTCGAAGCAATATCCGGCCTGACGACGACCGGCGCGACCGTGCTCACCGGCCTCGACGACCTGCCGCCCGCGATTCTCTACTACCGCCAGCAGCTGCAGTGGCTCGGCGGCATGGGCATCATCGTGCTGGCGGTTGCAGTACTGCCGATGCTCGGCGTCGGCGGCATGCAGCTGTATCGCGCGGAAGCGCCCGGACCGGTAAAGGATTCGAAACTCACCCCGCGCATTACCGAAACGGCCAAAGCGCTCTGGTACATCTATCTGAGCCTGACGATTGCCTGTGGCCTGGCGTATTTCGCTGCCGGCATGCCGGCGTTCGATGCGCTTTGCCATGCCTTTTCGACCGTAGCCATCGGCGGCTTTTCCACTCACGACGCCAGCATCGGCCATTTCTCCAGCACCGGCATAGACCTGGTCGCGGTGCTGTTCATGTTTCTGGCCGGCATCAATTTCTCTCTGCATTTCGTCGCCTGGCGCAACACCTCGGTACGTCACTACTGGCAGGAACCGGAGTTTCGCGCCTACTGTGCCGTGCTCGGCGGCCTGCTGGCCTTCGTGCTGGTGCGCCTGTATTTCCAGGGCGTGTTCCGCAGCGCGCCGGAGACCTTGGTCACCGGCCTGTTCCAGACCGTGTCGATCGCCACTACCACCGGTTTCACCACGACCAACTTCGCGGCCTGGCCCGGCGCTTTACCGGTGGTGCTGCTGTTTTCCAGCTTCATCGGCGGCTGTGCCGGTTCGACTGCCGGCGGCATGAAGGTCATTCGCGTGTTGCTGCTCTACAAGCAGGGTGTGCGCGAAGTTCAGCGGCTGGTGCATCCAAGTGCCGAGATGCCGGTAAAGCTGGGCCGCATGGCGGTACCGTCGCGCGTGGTCGAAGCCGTGTGGGGCTTCTTCGCGGTCTATGTCGTGTTGTTCGCGATCATGATGACGGTTCTGCTCGCCACCGGTCTCGACCAGGTCACCGCGTTCTCGGCCATTGCAGCCAGCCTGAACAATCTCGGCCCCGGGCTGGGTGACGTCGCAACCGGCTTCGGCAGCCTGAACGATGTGGCCAAGTGGGTCTGCGTGCTGGCCATGCTCCTCGGCCGACTCGAGATCTTCACGCTGCTGGTGCTGGTCTCGCGCACCTTCTGGCGGCCGTGATACCGATGGCCGACTGGCTGCGACGCATCGAGCAGTTCAACGTCTGGATCGGCCGCGCGGTGGCGTGGCTGACGCTGGTCATGGTGCTGGTGACCTTCGCAGTCGTCATTCTGCGCTACTGGTTCGACACCGGCTGGATCTGGCTGCAGGAAAGCGTCAACTGGATGCACGCGGCCGTGTTCATGCTGGCCGCGGCCTACACGCTGGCGAAAGACGACCAGGTTCGTGTAGACATTTTTTATCGTGAAGCCGGACCGCGCGGTCGCGCGCTGATCGACGCAGCAGGTTGCCTGCTGTTCCTGCTGCCGTTCTCGATATTCCTCGCCTGGGCCAGCTGGGATTACGTCGCCACGGCCTGGAGCATCCGCGAAGGTTCACGCGAAGCCGGCGGCCTGGCATACCCGGCGGTACCGCTGCTCAAGACGCTGATCCCGTTCACTGCCCTGCTGCTCGGTCTGCAGGGCGGCGTGATGTTGCTGCGCAGTCTGCTCAGGCTGTCCGGGCGCCTGCCGGCGGATGCCGGACCGCACGACCCGATCGGTCCGGCCTGAGACGCACCGATGTCCATGCTCGCCCTGGTGATGTTCGTCGTCGTGGTGGTCGTAATGCTGGCCGGTTTTCCGGTCGCCTTCACGCTGGGCGGCACCGCGTTGCTGTTCGCGCTGATCGGCGCCCTGGCCGGCGTATTCGATACCGCGTTTCTCGGCAGCATGCCGAACCGCCTCTACGGCATCATGGGCAATGAGACGCTGGTCGCGGTGCCGCTGTTCGTATTTATGGGCGTGACGCTCGAGCGTGCCCGCATAGCCGAGGACCTGCTCGACACGCTGGGCCTTTTGTTCGGTCGTCTGCGTGGCGGACTGGCGATTGCCGTGACCGTGGTCGGCATGCTGCTGGCCGCAAGTACCGGCATTGTCGGCGCAACGGTCGTGACCATGGGTTTGTTGTCGCTGCCGACCATGCTCCGGCGTGGATACTCGCCGTCGATTGCGACCGGCGTGATCAGTGCATCCGGCACACTGGGTCAGATCATCCCGCCGTCCATCATCCTGGTGCTGCTCGGCGACGTGCTGGCCTCTGCCTACCAGCAGGCGCAGATCAGCCAGGGCATCTTCAGTCCCGATACCGTATCGGTCGGCGATTTGTTCGTCGGCGCGCTGCTGCCCGGCCTGATGCTGGTCGGCCTGTACATTGGCTGGATACTGCTGCTCGCGGTGTTTCGGCCGGCCGCGATGCCGCCGGGACGCGCCACTGACAGCGACGCACCCGAAGGCCTGGCACTCGCCGCGCGCGTGCTGCGCGTGCTCTTGCCACCGCTCGTGCTGATCCTCGCGGTACTCGGCTCGATCATGACCGGCATTGCGACACCGACCGAAGCCGCCGCGGTCGGTGCGGCCGGGGCGCTGCTGCTGGCGCTGATCAAGCGCGAACTGGACCGTACCCGGCTCACCGAAATCGTGCGCAATACCGCGCGCGTCAGCAGTATGGTGTTTCTGATTCTGATCGGAGCTTCGCTGTTCTCGCTGGTGTTCCGCGGCTTTGGCGGCGACGAACTGGTGCGCGACTTTCTGCTGTCACTGCCCGGCGGCGTATTCGCGGCGATAGTCGGGCAGGGAGTCGTTTTCGTTGGCGAGGG
>CBFCXA010000123.1:0-6981 GCA_965601985.1 uncultured Chromatiales bacterium
GCCAGGTCGCCGGCGCGCTGCGCGGCTTCCTGTTCCAGGCGCGCGCGCTCCAGATCTTCCTTGAGCTGGGTGGCGCCGGCCATCGCGGCTTTCTCGCCGCGCCAGACCTCGTCGAGGTCCGCATATTCCTTCTCCAGGCCGGCCAGCTGTTCCTCGAGATCGTTCAGGCGCTTCTTCGACGCGTCGTCCGACTCTTTTTTCAGCGCCTCGCGCTCGATCTTCAGCTGGATGATGCGCCGGTCCAGCCGGTCCATCACCTCGGGCTTGGAATCGATCTCCATGCGGATGCGCGAACCGGCCTCATCGACAAGGTCGATGGCCTTGTCCGGCAGCTGCCGGTCGCTGATGTAGCGGTGCGACAGGGTCGCGGCCGCGACGATCGCCGGATCGGTGATCTCGACGCCGTGGTGCACTTCGTAGCGTTCTTTCAGCCCGCGCAGGATCGCGATGGTGTCTTCCACCGTCGGCTCGTCGATGGTGACTTTCTGGAAGCGCCGCTCCAGCGCCGCATCCTTCTCGATGTACTGGCGATACTCGTCCAGCGTGGTCGCGCCCACGCAGTGCAGCTCGCCGCGCGCCAGCGCCGGTTTGAGCATGTTGCCCGCGTCCATCGCGCCCTCGGCCTTGCCGGCACCGACCATGGTGTGCAGCTCGTCGATGAACAGGATGACCTGGCCTTCCTGCTTCGCGAGGTCACTCAACACAGCTTTCAGGCGCTCTTCGAACTCGCCGCGGAATTTTGCACCGGCAATCAGCGCGCCGAGATCCAGCGACAGAATGCGCTTGTCGCGGATACCCTCCGGCACTTCGCCGTTGACGATGCGCTGGGCCAGTCCTTCGACGATCGCGGTCTTGCCGACGCCCGGCTCGCCGATCAGCACCGGATTGTTCTTGGTGCGCCGCTGCAGGATCTGGATGGTGCGGCGGATTTCGTCGTCGCGGCCGATGATCGGGTCGATCTTGCCCTGCTCGGCGCGATCGTTCAGATCGATGGTGTACTTCTCCAGCGCCTGGCGGGTGTCTTCGGCGTTCGGGTCGTCGACCTGCGCACCACCGCGCACTTCTTCGATGGCCTTGTCGACCGCGCCCTTGACCACGCCGGCATCGGCGAGGATGCGGCCGAGTGCGCCCTTGTCGTCTGCTGCAGCCAGCACGAACAGCTCGCTGGAGATGTAATCGTCACCGCGCTCCTGGGCGAGCTTGTCGGTCACGTTGAGCAGGCGGTTGAGGTCGTTGGAGACGTGCAGCTCGCCCGGCGTGCCCTCGACCCGGGGCAGCTGGTCCAGCGCATCGCCGAGCCGCGAGCGCAGCAGGTTTACATTGGCCCCGGCCTTCTGCAGCAGCGGGCGCACCGTGCCGCCCTGCTGGTTGAGCATGGCCAGCATCAGGTGCACCGGCTCGATGATCTGGTGGTCGCGGCCCAGGGCCAGCGACTGCGCTTCCTGCAGCGCCTGCTGGAAGATGGTGGTGAGTTTGTCCATGCGCATGGCTGCGCTCCGTAAATTCCGCTTGCCGAATAAATGGGGGCAATGCAGCGTAATTCAACGCGCCGGCCCGGCCTCTCAGTCGCCCGTCTGCAGCCAGATCAGCGCGGCCTGCCGACCACAGCGACCGTCCCGCCGATGCGAAAAGAACCGGTCCGCCGCGCTGTGCGTGCAGAGATCACCGCCGTGGACGGCATCGACGCCCAGCGCCGCGAGCCGGGCCCGGGCAAGCCCCGCAAGGTCCATCTGCCAGCGGCCGCGCGGGTTCTGCCGGAAGGCCGCGCGTTCCTCGCCCCGGTCGAAGGCGTCACGAACCTCGTCGCCGACCTCGTAGGCGTCGATGCCGATCGCCGGCCCCAGCCAGGCAAGCAGTTCACCGGCAGCCGAACCGGCCTGCTCGAACGCCGCAACCCCTGAGTCGAGAACGCCCGCGGCGAGCCCGCGCCAGCCCGCGTGCAGGGCCGCAACCGCGCGGCCGTCACGATCGCAGAGCAGCACCGGCAGGCAGTCGGCGGTCATCACCACGCAGACTTCAGCCGGGCGACGCGCGAAACAGCCATCGGCGCGCAGGCCCGCGTGCCACTCATGCGCGCCGACCACCTGCGCAGCGTGCACCTGGTCCAGCCATAGCGGCGACGCCGGCAGAGCCAGAAGGGCCGTCAGGCGCGCGCGGTTCTCGGCCACGGCCTGCGGCCGATCGCCCACGTGCTGGCCGAGATTGAGACTCGACCAGGGCCCTTCGCTGACGCCGCCGAGACGCGTGGTGGCCGCCGCATGCACTTGCGGCGGCGCCGGCCAGTCGGGCCGGATCAGGACCGCGTCGACGTCGGTTCCGGCCATCGAAGTGCGTCGAAGTCCGTGTCCGGCCCGCCTTCGTTCAGCGCCGCCAGCAGCGCGGCCATGTCGGGCGGCAGGGACGCATGAAATGCCAGCGGGCGGCGGTCGACCGGATGCAGAAAGGCGAGTTGGCTCGCGTGCAGGGCCTGCCGGCCGAAGCCCTGCAGCACGAGCCGGGCAGACTCGCTGACGCCGGGCGGCAGGCCGCGGCGTCCGCCATAGGTCGTGTCGCCAAACAGCGGGTGGCGGATGTGCGCCATATGCACACGAATCTGATGAGTGCGCCCGGATTCCAGCCGTAACGCGATGAAGCTGTGTGCGGTGAAGCGCTGGAGTACCCGATAGTGCGTCACCGCGGGCCGGCCGCGCGGCGTCACAGCCATGCGCGTGCGATGCACCGGGTGGCGACCGATCGGCTGGTCGATGCGGCCGCCTGCGGTGAGGCTGCCGAGGCACACGGCGCGATACTCGCGGGTGATTTCGCGGGCCTGCAGGTCGCGCACCAGCGCCGTGTGCGCGGCCAGGCTGCGCGCGACGACCAGCAGGCCGCTGGTGTCCTTGTCCAGTCGATGCACGATGCCGGCACGCGGCAGTTCGTCCAGTTCCGGGTACGCATACAACAGTCCGCTGAGCAGCGTCCCGTCCCGATTGCCGGCACCGGGATGCACCACCAGGCCGGCCGGCTTGTTCAACACGACCAGGTCGGAGTCCTCGTAGACGATATCGAGGCTGATGTCCTCGGCCACCACCGTGCCTTCGGCCTCGAGCTGTGCATCGAGCCGGACTTTCTCACCGCCCTGCACCGGGGTCTTCGGCTGCGACCGCTCGCCGTCGACCCGCACCTGGCCGCCGTTGATCCAGTCCTTGAGCCGGGACCGCGAATACTCGGGCAGCAGCTGGGCCAGCGCCCGGTCCAGGCGCTGACCTCTGAGCGTTTCAGGAATAGTTAGCTGGTGCTGGAAACTCGCCACTGACTACCCCGGCTGGCTGGCGTTCACCGCAGCTAGTTTATAATCCCGGCCGCCGCCACGAAGCTGAAAATGCCGCCCATGCAACAACTCCAACGTCCCGGTACCCGAATTGCCCTGCTCTGCCTGGCCATAATCATCGGCCTGTCCGGCTGCGGCAAGAACCAGCGCGACTCGCGCTCCGGCTCGGAAGAACTCTACGAGCGCGCTAATAAGTCGCTGAGAAACGGCAATTTCCGCAACGCTATCGGCTATTACGAGGCGCTGGTCGCGCGCTATCCGTTCAGCAACCAGTCGAAGCAGGCACAGCTGGACCTGGTCTACGCGTATTACAAGAATGGCGACCCGGATTCCGCAATCGAGGCGGCATTGCAGTTCGAGCGCGAGAACCCGCGACACCCGCGCGTCGACTACGCGCTGTACATGCGCGGCCTGGCACAGTTCCAGGGCGAGAAAAACATGATGCATCGTTTCATGCGCATGGACCTGGCCAAGCGCCCGCCGGTGGACGCAACCGAGTCGTTCTCCGCCTTCTCGCAACTGCTCACTCGCTATCCGCTCAGCGAGTATGCAGAGGATGCCCGCCAGCGCATGATTTTCCTGCGCAACCGGCTGGCCGACCACGAGATTCACGTGGCGGAGTACTACATGAAGCGCGGTGCCTACATTGCGGCACTGAACCGGGCGAAATTCGTGATGGAAATCTACGACGGCGCGCCGGCCGTAGCGAAGTCCCTGGACATCATGGTCGAAGCCTACGAGAAACTCGGCATGCAGGACCTGGCCGCGTCGACGCGTTCGATACTGCGCGAGAACTATCCCGACCGGCCGTCCGGCCGCGAGCCCGAAAAGAAGAAACGCTTCCTGTTCTTCTAGTCCGGCGAACGACTGCGGTGCCGGTAGCCCGAGGTAATCGGATAGCGCCAGTCACGACCGAAAGCGCGACCGCTGATGCGCACGCCGGGTGGCGCCTGGCGGCGCTTGTACTCGTTACGGCGCACCAGCCCGACGACCTCGAGTACCGTCTCCGCGTCGAAACCGCGCGCGATGATCTCGTCCACCGACAGGTCCTCGAGCATCAGTGCCGCGAGAATCCCATCCAGCACCTCGTAGGGCGGCAGGCTGTCGGTATCTTTTTGATCCGGGGCCAGTTCCGCCGAAGGCGGGCGTTCGATCACACGCTGCGGGATAGCCTGGCTCTGCTCGTTTCGATAGCGCGCCAGTCGATAAACGAGGGTCTTCGGACAATCCTTGATCGGCGCGAAGCCGCCGGCCATATCGCCGTATAACGTCGCGTAGCCGACGGCCATTTCGCTCTTGTTGCCGGTGGCCAGCACCATGCGCCCGGTCTTGTTGGATACGGCCATCAGCAGCATGCCGCGGCAGCGGGACTGTATGTTCTCTTCCGTGGCATCCGCCTGCAGCCCGTCGAACAGCTCCGCCAGCGTCGCGCTGGTCGCGCTGACCATGGTCTCGATGGGCAGCACCTGGTAATCGACGCCGAGCCGCCGTGCCTGCTCGGCTGCATCGGCCTGGCTGATGGCCGCGGTCCAGCGGTAGGGCATCATGATCGCCCGGACCCGCTCGGCACCCAGCGCGTCCACCGCAATGGCCAGGGTCAACGCGGAATCGATACCGCCGGACAGCCCGAGTACCACGCCCGGAAATCCGTTCTTGCTCACGTAGTCACGCACGCCGCAGACCAGCGCGGAGTAAATGCTCTGTTCTTCTTCGGCCAGCGGCGCCAGCTCACCTGCCTGCGGCACCCAGCGTTCGCGTTCGGCCGCGAAGTCGGCCAGGTACAGGCCCTCGTCGAAAGCCGGCGCGCGCAGTCGGGTCCTGCCGTCGGCTGCAAGTACGCAGGAGCCGCCGTCGAACACCAGTTCGTCCTGACCGCCGGTCGCGTTCTGATAAACCAGCGGCAGGCCCGTATCCGCGCAACGATCGGCCAGTACCGATTCGCGCAGCGCCTGCTTGCCCGTGCGAAACGGCGAACCGTTGATCGACACGACAATCTGGGCCCCGGCGGCCGCGGCCAGCCGGCAGGGTTCGGCCTCCCAGACGTCCTCGCAGATGGTTACACCGACGCGCGCACTGCCGACGTCGACGACCAGCGATTCACGGCCGGGCGTAAAGTACCGTTCTTCGTCGAATACCGCGTAGTTCGGCAGGCATTGCTTGCGATACCGGCCGATCTCAGCGCCGTTGGCAAACACGGCAGCGGCGTTATAAATCAACTCGCCGTCGTACTCCGGAAAACCGACTATCGCGGTAACGCCGTCGGTCGCGGCGCAGATCTCCGCCATCGCGTCCGCCACCTGCTCACGCAGCCCGGCGTGGAACAGCAGGTCCTCCGGCGGATAGCCGCAGACGGCGAGCTCCTGAAACAGAACCAGCTGCGCGCCGGCGTCGCGCGCGGCGGCCAGCGATCCGATGATGCGCCGGGCGTTGCCGGGTACATCACCGACCAGCAGGTTCAGCTGAGCGAGAGCGATTCGCAACATGTTGTCGGGTCGGCGCCGCTAGCGCGCGGCCTGGCTGTCAATCCTCGGCGTCAGAGCAGTTCGGCCATAGCGCTGCCGAGGTCCGCTGGCGAGCGCACGGTCTTCACGCCCGCGTCTTCGAGCGCCGCATATTTGGCATCGGCGGTTCCCTCGCCACCGGAAATGATCGCGCCCGCATGACCCATGCGCTTGCCCGGCGGTGCCGTAACACCGGCGATGTACGCGACGACCGGTTTGCTCACCTTGTCCTTGATGTAGCGGGCGGCGGCTTCCTCGTCGGTTCCGCCGATCTCGCCGACCATGATGATGCCTTCGGTCGCGGGATCCTGCTCGAACAGCTCGAGACAGTCGATGAAGTTCATGCCACGCACCGGGTCGCCGCCAATGCCGACGCAGGTCGTCTGGCCGAGCCCGTTGCTGGTGGTCTGGTACACGGCTTCGTAGGTGAGCGTGCCGGAGCGCGAGATCACGCCGACCCGCCCGGGCTGATGAATGAAGCCGGGCATGATGCCGATCTTGCACTCACCCGGGGTAATGATGCCCGGACAGTTCGGCCCGATCAGCCGGCACTCGTAGTCACGCAGCACCGCCTTGACCTTGACCATGTCCAGCACGGGGATGCCCTCGGTGATGCATACCACCAGCTTCACGCCCGCGGCGGCGGCGGCAAGGATTGCATCCGCCGCAGCGGGAGCCGGCACGAAGATTACGCTGACCTCCGCGCCGGTCGCGTCGACCGCTTCCGGCATGGTGTCGAACACCGGCAGCCCGAGGTGTGTTTCGCCGCCGCGGCCAGGCGTAACGCCGGCCACGATCTGCGTGCCGTATTCCAGGCACTGTTCCGCGTGGAAAGATCCCTGCCGGCCGGTCAGGCCCTGGCAGATGATCCTGGAATCCTTGTTGACGAGGATGCTCATGAGTCTGGTTCGTTCCGGTTCGAGGCCGCGCGCCGATCAGGCCGCCGCGACAGCTTTCTGGGCCGCGTCGGTCAGGTCGTTGGCCGCGGTTATCGCCAGCCCGCTCTCGGCCAGCAGCGACTTGCCCTTGTCGACGTTGGTACCTTCCAGGCGCACGATGACCGGCACCTGCACGTCAATCTCGCGCACCGCCTGGATGATGCCCTCGGCGATCAGGTCGCAGCGGACGATGCCGCCGAAGATATTGACCAAAATCGCCTTCACCGACGGG
>CBFCXA010000124.1:0-6930 GCA_965601985.1 uncultured Chromatiales bacterium
ACCCTGGTTTAATGGCACCGGCATCAGCCTTTATGTGCTCGGCATGCTGGTCAGTGCTTTCGCAGTGCGGTCTCTGCCGCCATTAAGCTGAAACGACGCTTGACAGCAGAACCATCCCGCGGGCAAAAATGCAGCGAGGATGGGGATGCATTATCGAAACCTTTGACGTAGTCGTAGTTGGCGGCGGACCGGCGGGCGCGACCGCTGCCACCGAGCTGGCCCGCCTGGGCCGCAAGGTCCTGCTGCTGGATAGACGGGGCCGTATCAAGCCCTGTGGCGGAGCTATTCCTCCCAAGCTGATCGAAGAATTCGCAATCCCGGATGCGCTGATCGTAGCCCGCGCGCAGTCCGCGCGCATGATTTCGCCCAGCGACCAGCGGGTCGATATGCCCATCGAAGGCGGTTACGTCGGCATGGTCGATCGCGAGCACTTCGACGAATGGCTGCGCGAACGCGCGGCGGCCAGCGGCGCGGTGCGTCGCAACGCCGTGTTCAAAGCGCTGACCCGCGACAAGGACGGCACGGCACTCATTCAATTCCTGCCGAACGATGAGGATGGCAGCGACGAGCAGGTGCGGGCACGCACCGTGATCGCCGCCGACGGCGCAGCATCCAAACTCGCGCGGCAGGAAGTACCGGGCGCCGAGATGGGACGGCACGTAGCCGCCTATCACGAAATTATCGTTTCGCCGCCGGAACCCACGCCTTATTTCGAAGGCAGCCGCTGCGAGATTTACTATCGTGGCGAGTTATCCCCCGACTTCTACGCCTGGGTCTTCCCGCACGGCGAGGCGACCAGCGTCGGCGTGGGTTCGGCGCAAAAAGGCTTCTCGCTTCGCGGCGCGGTGTCCGCGGTCCGTGAATCGGCCGGGCTCAACGACAATACGCTGATTCGTCGTGAAGGCGCGGCGATTCCGCTGTCACCTCTGCCCCGCTGGGACAACGGCAAGGACCTGGTGCTGGCCGGCGATGCTGCCGGCGCGGTAGCGCCGGCGTCCGGCGAAGGCATCTATTACGCGATGGTCAGCGGCAAGTTCGCCGCCGAGTCGCTGCACGAGTTCCTGGCTACCGGCAAGCCGAAGGCGCTGGCGCAGGCGCGCAAGCGCTTCATGCGCGCGCACGGCAAGGTCTTCTGGGTGCTCGGCATCATGCAGAAGTTCTGGTACTCGTCGGACAAGCGCCGCGAGCGCTTCGTGAATATCTGCCGCGACCCGGACGTGCAGTATCTGACCTGGCAGGCGTACATGCACAAGCGGCTGGTGCGCGCCAAACCGCTGGCCCACGCGCGCATCTTTTTCAAGGACATGGCCCATCTGCTGGGCCTGGTTTCGCCGAACTGAGTCATCCGGCATATCGTTTTTCTCGCATAGCAACGGGGTTCTACAACAACAATGCAAACGTTTAGAGCGATACTGAGAACCCTGCGGCTGTCCCTGCCGAAGATTGGCGTGGGCTGGATGTTTGCCCTGCTTACCATCGACTTCAATCGCATCGCGATCGTCGAACTCGGCGTGACAGCGGTCATCGTGACCACCATGCTGGCGATGCACTATTTCCTGTCGCCATTCCAGGTCGTGTTCGGACGCATCGCGGATCGTTTCCCCGTCATGGGCTATCGGCGTACGCCCTTCATACTTGCCGGCAGCGTGATCTCAAGCCTGCTCTTCCTGGCCCTGCCCAGCGTGGCCGAGGCGATGGGCGCCGGCTCGACGCTGGCCATCGCCGCCGGTTTCGCGCTGTTCGTGCTGTTCGGTATTTCCATGGCCATGATCGGTGACTCGCATCACTCGCTGATCGCCGAGATTACCAGCGAACGCAGCCGCGGCGGCGTGATTTCCGTGGTCTGGATCGTAACTATCATGAGCACGATCCTCGCGGCCGTGGTGATGAACGCGGTGCGGCCCGAATACACACCGGAAGCGATGCAGACGCTCTACAACCTGACGCCGTTTATCGTGATCGGCGCCAGCTTTTTGGGTGTGGTTGGCCTGGAACGGCGTTTGACCGGCGAAGAACTTGAGGAAGCACGGCTGCGTGCAATCGCCGCCGCCCCGCCAGGCAATCCGGTAGTCGGTGCAGTGAAACTGCTCGGAGAAAACCCACAGACACGCGGCTTCTTCGCGTTCATCTTTCTCGCGATCCTGGCCATCTTTCTGCAGGACAACATCCTGGAAGTGTTCGGCGCCGAAGTCTTCGGCATGTCGGTCGCCGAGACCACCCGCTTCCAGCCGACCTGGGGCGCAGGCGTCCTGCTCGGCATGGTAGTCATGGGCATTGTCAGCGTCGTGACTTCGATTACCAAAAAGAGCATCGCGCTGGCCGGCTGTGTCGGCATTGCAATCGGCATGCTGGCACTGGCGAGTTCCGCGGTACTGGAGCAGGCCGCGTGGGTCCGGCCGTCGCTGTTCGCGATGGGCGTGTTTACCGGCATCTTCAACGTCGGCGCGCTGGCCATGATGATGAGCATGACGATCGAGGGCGCGACCGGTCTGTACATGGGCCTGTGGGGCGTTGCCCAGGCCTTCGGCACCGGCATCGCATCGATGGGCAGCGGTGCGCTGCACACTACGCTGATCGAATCCGGCGCGATGGAACCGGCCGTGGCCTATGGCTCGATCTTCGCGATGGAAGCCGCGGCGGTAACCATTGCTGGCGGCGTGCTCTACCACATCAGCGTGCAGAAATTCCGCGACAGCCACGCGACCGGACTCAGCCGGGCCGACCTGGCCCGCGCGATGGAAGCAGGCTCTACTGCCTGAGTGGCAAAGCCGAAACTCGACTTCGCGTTTGACGGCCGGATCTCCGACCAGTACGACCGGCAGCGACAGCACCCGCCGGGCGTATCTGTCCGGATCGGCGAATTCATCGCCGGCCTGCTGCCTGCGCGGGCCGAGGTGCTTGAACTGGGCATCGGCACAGGACGTATCGCCGTGCCGGTCGTGGCCGCCGGTTGCCGGGTCACCGGCATTGATATTTCTGCCGAAATGCTCGGCCAGCTACAGTCGCCTTCAGGTGAGGCCGCCAGCCATCCTCGCCTGGTCCTCGGTGACATCAGCCGCCTGCCGTTCAGGAACGACTGCTTCGATGCCGTCACGGCGGTTCACGTGCTGCACCTGGTTCCGGGATGGGAGCAGGCACTGGCCGGCGCGCTACGCTCGTTGCGCCCGGGAGGGAAATTGCTGCTCGGTCGCGACTGGATCGACCCGGAAAGCATGGCCGGACAGCTGCAATCGCAGTTCCGGCGGGTGGTCCTGGACATCATGGGCCCGAATCTGAAAGCGCCGGCCGGCGGCTACAACGTAGCCGCCGCACTGAACGAGCTGGGCGCCGGAGCATTGCATGTCGGTGCCAACGAGCTGATCGCCGCCGAGTGGGAGACGGAACTCAGCCCCGAGGAAATCCTCACTGCGATCCGGCAGCGGAACCACCCCGAGAGCTGGATACTGCCTGACGAAATGCTCGACCCCGTCGATGAAAGGATGCGCGACTTCGCCGCCCCGCTCTGGCCTGACCTGGAAGCGCGGCAAGCGGTACGACGTCGCTTCCTGATCGCGGTCTACCAACGTCCCGGCTAACCGCGCAGTCCGCCCGTCGCCTGCCGCGGCCGCGATAACTCGGCCTTTTTATGCGCCGGCGTGCGCACCGCGAGAAGCGCCGCGATCAGGATGCCGGCACTCAGCAGGCTCATTTCCAGCGCGAACTCCTGCGGCCGTTCCCAGAACTCGGTGAACAGATGCCAGCGGCCCGCGATCTCGACCGCATTCCACGCGATGATCGCGGTCGGGATACCGTAGCGGATCGCGGTAGTTACCTTCCAGAATTTCATCAGCCGCTGGAACAGGTAGACCGCCCAGACTACGTTCAGAAAGAACACCACGTAAGTTACCGGGTGCCGATCACCGAGAATGTTTTCGTCATACACAAACAGCAGAAACAGGTAGAAAAACCACACCACATAAATTGTTTCCAATGCGGTGATCGCGGCAAAGTTACGCTTGTAACCGCGACTGGGTTTACCGGTGCGCAGCTTGAGGTGACGCTGGAAGAACACGAAAAAGTTGCACTTGGTTTCCTTGTTCAAGAGAAAGTACACCAGCGTCGCGCCCATCACGCCGATCGAGGACATCATCACCAGGTATTCCGCCTTGGTCGCAATCGCGCCTTCGACCACCGGGTCCATCAGGTCGGGCACACCCAGGTAACTCGCCGACCAGACGAATGAGAACTCGATCCAGCCGGTCCACAGGAAGGTGCCGGCCCAGAATCCGTACCAGGTCGCCGCAACCTCATTGCCGTTTTTCATGCCCAGGAACAACAGCACCGCGCCGAGCAGGCCCATCGCGAACGCGGACTGGTAGAGATACTCCTCGCCCGGCCAGACATCTTCCATCACGATCATCACGGTGTGGCCGAGCGCCTGCACGATGAACACGATGACGAACGCGACCAGCCCTACCCACGGCGGCCGGTAGAAGATATTCGCCAGCCCGTTGCGCTGTGCTGCGATTGCCGATTGTTCACTCATGCCGCTGCTCCGCCTGCAAACTTGCTTCCGGGCTGGTTTTCGGTCACAACCTGAACCCGTAATTCACTAACAGCCAGTCTAGGCAGGCAGACGACAACGTGCGTCAACGGCGGGTTAACGACGGACAACCGGTGGCAATCGCCGGAAGACGGCAATGAGCGGTGACGCGAGACTCTGGCTGGTCGACGACGACGAGAGCCTGGCCGCGATGCTCAGAGATTTCCTCGAGCTGCAGGGCTTCCAGGTCGAGGTCATGCACCGCGGCGACACACTGCTGGAGCGGCTGGCCAGCGATGCACCAGACCTGGTGATCCTGGACGTGATGCTGCCGGACACCAGCGGCTTCGAGATTCTCGCGCAGCTGCGACAGGACCACGAGCTGCCCGTAATCATGCTCACTGCAAGAGGCACGGAGTCGGAACGCATACTCGGCCTGTTCGGCGGCGCGGACGACTATCTGCCCAAGCCCTGCAACCCACTGGAACTCACCGCCCGCATTCGCGCGGTCATCAAGCGATCCGGGCCGGCCAAGGCCTTACCGCCGCAAACGCTGAGTGTCGGGCCATTGCACTACGACGCGGCACGTCGCGAGCTGGCCGTGAACGGCAAGCCAGTGCAGCTGACCGCGGCCGAGATGCGGCTGCTCGAGCAGCTCATGCGCCGGCCCGGCGAGGTCATGACGCGGGGAGAACTGACGCAGCTGGCGCTGGACCGGCCACTGGAAGCCTATGATCGCAGTGTCGACACACTAATAAGTAAGCTGCGCCGCAAGCTCGCCGAAGCCGGCGTCGACCGCAGCTGCCTGCGCGGGGTTCGCGGGCATGGCTATGTACTCGATGACAGCGTGTTCTCGCCGGACAGATGAGCCCGCCGTTTGACAACCTCTACCAGCGCCTGACGCTGTACGTGGGAGCCGCGCTGATCGCCTTCATCCTGCTCGGCGCGGCGAGCTTCGCGCTGATCGCATCCTGGGAATTGCGCGGTTACTCGAGCGCCAAGGACAGTCCGCTGGCCACCGAGGCGGCCGCGACACTGGCCAGCGGTGGCGAAGCCGCGTTGCGCGACTGGCTCGCCACCCAGGAACGCGAGCGCGATGCCATTGCAATCTACGTACTCGACCAGGACAGCCGCGACCTGCTGGGCCGTGAACTGCCGGCGCCGCTGGTCGGTTTCGTGCGCAACTCGGTGATCGCGCGCCCGGCATCACCCGACGATAACCTGCTGCCGGTGCGACTGGCTCCGCAACTGGTCGGCCCGGACGGTCGGCTGCTGACGCTGCTGATCCTGCCGCGCAACATCAGTTTCTGGGGCAGCCCGGCCACCCTGGCCGGCCTGCTGCTGGCCGCGCTGCTGGTCACCGGCGTGGTCGCCTGGCTGATCGCGCGGGCGGTCAGCCGCCCGCTGCGCGAGCTGCAGAATGCGGCGCGCGAACTGGCCTCGGGCCATACCGCTGCGCGAGTGCCCGACGCGATTGCCAGGCGTAACGACGAGCTCGGCGCGCTGGCGGTGGACTTCAACCGCATGGCAGGCCAGCTGGACGTGCTGATCAGCGGCCGTGAACAACTGATGCAGGAGCTGTCACACGAATTGCGCGGTCCGCTGGCAAGACTGCAGGCCGCACTGGCATTGTCAGGCGAACGCCGCCAGCCGGACCCGGTACAGCGGGCGCAGATCGAGTCGGAAATCCAGCGCATGGACGATGTGATTGGCGATTTGTTGCGCTATTCACGACTGAACAGCGTCGGCGCCGGCGAGCGCCGTCTGCTGCGACTGGATCGCCTGCTGGATGAAATCGTCGCCGCGGAACAGGTCGAGGCGCAGGCCGCCGGCTGTGAGCTGGGCCTGGAATGCGAGCGCGATCTCACACTGGTCGGCGACCGCGAACTGCTACGGCGCGGCTTCGAGAACATCGTGCGCAATGCGATTCGCTATGCACCAGCCGGGACCCGGGTAGATATCCAGGGCCACCGCGATGCGCGGATGATCTGCACCAGCGTGCGAGACCGCGGGCCGGGCGTCGACAAAAACCTGCTGGAAAAGATCTTCGAGCCGTTCACGCGTGCGCCCGGCGGCAGCACACAATCCGGCACCGGGCTCGGACTGGCGATTGCCAGACGCGTGTTCGAACTTCACGACGGCCGCGTACACGCCAGTCTGCGCGTGGGTGGCGGCCTGTGCGTAACCGCCGAGCTGCCCGCAGCACAGCTCACCTGAACGAGCTACCACGCCAGCTCTGCTAGCATCGATGCGGCTACGGGGAGGATCAGGCATGACTTCGACAATCACCAGCCGAATGCTGACGGCGACTTTAGTCACTTTGACAGCACTGGCCGCGCAGGCGGGCGGACATACCGGCGGCGGCGCGCCGGAGCCGGAACCGGCACCGCTGCTGATCCGCAACGTCA
>CBFCXA010000125.1:0-6908 GCA_965601985.1 uncultured Chromatiales bacterium
TCGGTGAGGCCGGCGTCGGCAAGACCGCGCTGGCCGAAGGCCTGGCGAAGATGATCGTCGAGGAGCAGGTGCCTTCGGTGCTGACTGACGCGACCATTTACGCGCTGGACATGGGCGCGCTGCTGGCCGGTACAAAGTATCGCGGCGACTTCGAGAAACGCCTCAAGGGCGTGATCGCCGAATTGAAGAAAGACCCCGGGGCCATCCTGTTTATCGACGAGATTCATACCGTCATCGGTGCCGGTGCGGCCTCGGGCGGCGTGCTGGATGCTTCCAACCTGATCAAGCCGGTGCTCGCCAGCGGCGAGCTGCGCTGTATCGGTTCGACGACCTACCGCGAGTACCGTGGCATTTTCGAGAAGGACCATGCCCTGGCGCGGCGCTTCCAGAAGATCGATGTGATTGAGCCCAGCGTCGATGAAACCATCGATATCCTGCGTGGGCTGCGTTCGCGCTTCGAAGAGCATCACGGCATTCCGTACACCGACGATGCGCTGCGCACCGCTGCCGAACTGTCGGCGCGGCATATCAACGAGCGGCAACTGCCGGACAAGGCCATCGACGTAATCGACGAGGCCGGCGCCCGGGCGCGCCTGCAACCGGAAGACAGCCGCGTCGAATCGGTCGACCGGGAACTGATCGAAGAGGTGGTCGCCAAGATTGCGCGCATTCCGCCAAAGAGCGTGTCTGCCGACGACCGCGACCAGTTGCGCAACCTCGAGCGGGATCTCAAGCTGGTCATTTTCGGTCAGGACAAGGCGATCTCGGCCTTGTCCTCTGCGATCAAGATGGCGCGATCCGGGCTGCGTGAGCCGGAAAAGCCGGTCGGCGCATTTCTGTTCGCCGGGCCGACCGGCGTCGGCAAGACCGAAGTTACCCGGCAGCTGGCGCATTGCCTGGGCATCGAGCTGATTCGCTTCGACATGTCCGAATACATGGAGCGCCACACGGTATCGCGATTGATCGGTGCGCCACCCGGTTACGTCGGTTTCGACCAGGGCGGGCTGCTTACCGAGGCGGTGGCCAAAAATCCGCACGCCGTGGTACTGCTCGACGAGATTGAAAAGGCGCATCCGGAAGTGTTCAACCTGTTGCTGCAGGTCATGGACCACGGGACGCTCACCGACAACAACGGACGCAAGGCCGATTTCCGTAACGTGATTCTGGTCATGACGACCAACGCAGGTGCCCAGGAAGTCAGCCGGGCATCGATCGGCTTCACCCAGCAGGACCACAGCTCCGACGCGCTGGCGGCGATTTCGAAAATGTTCTCGCCGGAGTTCCGCAATCGCCTCGACGCGATTATCCAGTTCGATTCGCTGGATCACGACTCGGTACTGCGCGTGGTCGACAAGCTGGTGGTGGAACTCGAGACGCAGCTGGAGAGTCACGACGTCACGTTCGATCTGGACGACGATGCACGTCGCTGGATCGCCGAACGCGGCTATGACCCGAAGATGGGCGCACGGCCGATGAGTCGAGTGATCCAGGAGCACATCAAGCGCCCGCTGGCCGAGCAGCTGCTGTTCGGCGACCTGGCCGACGGGGGATCGGTGCGTATCTCGCTCGGCGAGGATCAGAAACTGATGCTGGTCGCGACGCCCAACACCCGCAAGTTAGAGCATTTGTCGGAGCCGGCTGAACCCGCCGACGGCTGATGAGTACAGCGGGCTAGCGTGCCCGGTATACGATTCGCCCCTTGCTCAGATCATAGGGCGTGAGTTCCACCGTGACCTTGTCGCCGGTAAGAATGCGGATGTAGTTCTTACGCATCTTGCCCGAGATATGAGCCGTAACGATATGGCCGTTCTCGAGTTCGACTCGGAACGTGGTGTTGGGCAGGGTCTCGGTGACCACACCCTCAAGCTGGATGGCTTCTTCTTTCGCCATTCGGGCACTCAATCGGAAAGGCGCGCATTGTCCGGAAATCGGCCGGTGGGCGCAAGCAGCATCATGACTCAGGCCAGTGCGCTCGTTTCCATCTGCCCCTGCTGCCAGCTGGATGGCGACGGGAATGCGCAGTATCGCTCCAGCAGCTCGAGAAAGCGCTCGCGTGGGACCAGGCGCGAGCCGAGCGATGCCAGGTGAGAAGAGGCCAGCTGGCAATCGATGAGCTCCAGACCCATTGGTTTGCCCAGGCCGACGAGCGCAACCAGAGCAACTTTCGATGCGTCCGTGCGGCGCGAGAACATCGACTCGCCGAAGAACACGCGGCCGATATTGACCCCGTACAGGCCACCGACTAGTTCGTCTTCCCGCCAGGTCTCGATCGAGTGCGCAAAGCCCAGCTCGTGGAGTTTGCAATAGGCCAGGCGCATTTCCGGCGTAATCCAGGTGCCCTCGTCGCGGCGGCGTTGTGCGCAGGCGTCGATCACGCGCCCGAAGCACTGATCGGCCGATACACGGTAATCGTCGCGGCGCAGCCGGCGGCGCAGGCTGCGCGAAACGTGCAGCTCGTTGGGCAAGAGGACGGCGCGCGGATCCGGCGACCACCACAGGATCGGCTGGTCCGCGTTGAACCAGGGGAAAATTCCATGCCGGTACGCGGCGAGCAGACGCTCGGGCGACAGGTCGCCGCCGACCGCAAGCAGGCCGTCTGGTTCGCTCAGCGCGGACTTCGGGTCGGGAAAACTGTCGGGCGGGTCACCGGCACTGAGCCAGTGCAGGTCAGTCATTGGCCTGGCGGTAGGGGACATGGTCGCCGGCCGCGTCCATGTACTCGTCGATGTAACTGCGCTCGCGGTCGAGGTAGTCGTCCACGGCCGCGGCGAATTGCGGATGCGACAGCCAGTGTGCCGACCAGGTTGCGGTCGGCACAAAACCACGGCTGATCTTATGTTCGCCCTGAGTGCCCGGTTCGAAGCGCTGCAGCCCGTGTTCGATGCAGTACTCGATGCCCTGGTAGTAGCAGGTTTCGAAGTGCAGCGAATGAAAGCGCCCGGCAGCACCCCAGTAGCGTCCGTACAGGGTGTCGCCGCTGCGAAAACAGATAGCGGTGGCGATCGGCTCGTCGTCCTTCTCGGCCAGCATGATCAGCAGATCATCCGGCAGCGTTTCGCTCACGGTGATGAAGAAGGACTGGTTCAGATAAGGGTCGCGGCCCCGACGCCAGAAGGAGCTGCCATATAGCGGCATGATGTCCTGCCAGCGCTGCGGGTCCATATCGTGACCGGTGAGCCGGCGGAAACGAATACCTTCTTCACGAACCCTGCGGCGTTCGCGACGGACTTTCTTGCGTTTCACGGAAGTGAATTCGCCGAGGAACTCGTCGAAATCACCGTAGCCGGCATTGTGCCAGTGGAACTGGCAGTCCTTGCGCAGCAGCAGGCCCTGATCGGCCAACTCGCGGGCTTCCGCCTCGTCGGGGAACAGGACGTGCAGCGACGAGGTCGACAGCGCATCGGCCTGGTCGCGAATCACGGCCGTCATTGCACTGAGCATCGCGCCGCGCGACGCGTCTTGTCCGACCAGGAATCTCGATCCGGTCGCGGGCGTGAAGGGCACACCGGCGACGAGCTTCGGGTAATAGCGCAAACCGGCGCGCCGGTAGGCGTCGGCCCAGGCGAAGTCGAATACGAATTCGCCCCAGGAGTCGGTCTTGCGATACAGCGGCAGGGCAGCGAGCAGTTGCCCGCTGTCGTCGCGCATCACCAGGTGGGCCGGCTCCCAGCCTGTGCCTGCACCCACCGAGCCGCTGGTTTCCATGGCGCGCAGGAATTCGTACTTCAGGAACGGCTGATCGACGCCGGCGAGCGCATTCCAATCGCCCGCGTCGACTTCTTCCAGACTGCTGAGAAATTCCGCCTGCATGCCGCGACCTTGACCCGCCCGCTCTACCTAGTCCAGTTCGCCGCGGTCGCCGGGAAGGATTCCCCCGCGCGGCGTGTCAGGCTGCGGCAACCACCTCGGCGTCGAGGTATTTCTCCGCATCCAGTGCCGCCATGCAGCCGGAGCCGGCCGAGGTAACGGCCTGGCGGTATATCGAGTCGGCTACGTCGCCGGCGGCGAACACGCCCGCCACGCTGGTCGCGGTTGCATTGCCCCGCAGACCCGAGTGCACCACGATGTAGCCGTCTTCCATGTCCAGCTGGCCTTTGAAAATGCCGGTATTCGGGTCGTGGCCGATGGCGATGAATACGCCGGACAGGGACAGATCCTGCCGGCTGTCGTCGACGGTGCTGGCCAGGCGCAGGCCGGTGACGCCGCTGTCGTCGCCGAGAACCTCGTCGACCACGTGATTCCAGGCGACTTCCACGTTGCCGCCGCGCGTCTTGGCCAGCAGCTGGTCCTGCATCATTTTCTCCGCGCGCAGCTTGTCGCGGCGGTGTACCAGCGTGACCTTGGAGGCGAGATTCGACAGATACAGCGCTTCCTCAACCGCCGTATTGCCGCCGCCGACGACCGCGACTTCCTGGCCGCGATAGAAAAAGCCGTCGCAGGTGGCGCAGGCGGAAACGCCGCGCCCCTTGAAGGCTTCTTCGCTGGGCAGTCCGAGGTAGCGCGCGGACGCGCCGGTCGCGATGATCAGCGCGTCGCATTGATACTCGCCGTTGGATCCCCACAGCCGGAATGGTCGCGACGACAGGTCGGTACGCTCGATGTGGTCGTTGACCAGTTCGGTCTCGAAGCGTTCCGCGTGCTGGCGCAGCTGGTCCATCAGTTCCGGTCCCTGCAGACCGTTTGCGCCACCAGGCCAGTTGTCGACATCGGTCGTGGTCATCAGCTGACCGCCGGTTTCCAGACCGGTGATCAGCAGGGGTTTCAGGTTTGCCCGGGCCGCGTAAACGGCGGCGGAGTAACCGGCCGGGCCGGAACCCA
The DNA here is from genome assembly GCA_965601985.1 of uncultured Chromatiales bacterium. Classification (GTDB taxonomy): domain Bacteria; phylum Pseudomonadota; class Gammaproteobacteria; order Steroidobacterales; genus J054. The sequence goes on from CBFCXA010000125.1 coordinate 4,819, forward strand.
GAATAATTAGGCGCGCATGCCTGGCGGTCATGATCGTTCGATTCCGTGGTGATGCCGGCGCGGGCCGGGTCGGGAGCCGCGCAGGAAGCGCGCTAGTTTAGGTCAATCCCCGCGGGCCGGCAAAGGCGCCGGGGGGTTGTCAGCGGCCGGTCGATTCCTGCTATCATCGCAGCGCCTATTTGCTTAGCTTTTAAGCAGATAGCTCTTGTTGTTGTTGCGTAGTCTGATTTGGCCAAGGTAGCTCGTCTTCAGGGGCAGACGACCGCCCCCGCGTCGCTCGCGCATGCACTGCGTGAGTCCGCTCTATGGGTGTTCGGCGCCGTGGCGCTGATCATGCTGGTGGCGCTGCTTACCTATGACCATCGCGATCCCGGCTTCAGCAGCACCGGTGCCGGCGATGCAATCCACAACCAGATCGGCGCGGCCGGCGCCTGGTTCGCGGACGTCAGTTACAGCATTTTCGGCGCGCCTGCCTTCCTGTTCCCGGCCATGATGATGCTCGCGGGCTGGCTGGTGTTTTCTGCGCGCGACAGCAGCGAGCCGCTCGATCGGGCCCTGCTGGGAACGCGTTTCGGCGGTTTCCTGCTGGCGCTCGCTACCAGCTGCGGCCTAGCAACGCTGCATTTTCTCGATCCGGGCATGCCGCAGTCGTCCGGTGGTGCCTTCGGTCAGCTGATTGGCGGATCGCTGGCCGCCGTGCTCGGCCATCTCGGCGCCACCGTGCTGCTGCTTGCACTGTGGCTGGCTGCCGTGTCCTTGTTTACGGGTATCTCCTGGCTGATGGTCATGGACCGCATCGGCCACGCGGTGCTCGGCGGTTTCGAGGAGTTGTACGGATTGTTCCTGGCCCTGCGGCAGCGGGCACAGGCACGCGCCGAACAGCGGCGCGCCATGCAGGAGCGAAAGGAGACGGTCAAGGCCGAACGCCGCAAGATTACCAGCCGCTCGAAGCCGCATATCGAACCGGTACTGCCGGCGCTGGAACCGGGCCGGCGCGCAGAGAAAGAGCGGCAGAAGCCGCTGTTCGATCCGCCGATGGACGGGGACTTGCCGCCGATGTCGCTGCTCGACGATCCGCCGGCGCATGGACCCGGGCATTCCGAGGACGCACTGGAGGCCATGTCGCGGCTGGTCGAGCTCAAGCTGCGCGACTTCGGTGTCGAAGTCGAAGTGGTTTCCGTACATCCCGGGCCGGTGGTCACGCGCTTCGAGCTCTCGCCGGCGGCTGGCGTGAAAGTCAGCCAGATCAGCAATCTCGCCAAGGATCTCGCGCGCTCGCTGTCAGCGATCAGCGTGCGCGTTGTCGAGGTGATCCCGGGCAAGCCGACGGTCGGCCTGGAGATTCCGAACGAGAGCCGCGAACTGGTCACGCTGGGCGAGATCGTGCGCTCGAAGGCCTATGAGGATTTGTCGACGCCGCTGGCGCTAGCCCTGGGCAAGGATATCGGCGGCAAATCGGTGGTTGCCGACCTGCAGCGCATGCCGCACTTGCTGATTGCGGGCACGACCGGGTCGGGTAAGTCGGTGGCGATCAATGCGATGGTGCTGAGCCTCTTGTACAAGGCCAAGCCCGATCAGGTGCGCATGATCATGATCGACCCGAAGATGCTCGAGCTGTCGGTCTACGAGGGCATACCGCACCTGCTGGCGCCGGTCGTCACGGACATGAAGGATGCTGCCAACGCACTGCGCTGGTGCGTGGCCGAAATGGAGCGCAGATACCGGCTGATGGCCGCGCTCGGCGTGCGCAATCTCGGCGGCTTCAATCGCAAGGTGCGCGCCGCGATCGACGACGGCAAGCCGATTCCGGATCCGCTGGTGGCGGCGGCCGCGGAAGGACAGGAAGAACTGATCGAACCTGAGATGCTTAAGCCTTTGCCGCAGATCGTCGTCGTGATCGACGAGCTGGCCGACATGATGATGATTGTCGGCAAGAAGGTCGAAGAGCTGATAGCGCGGCTTGCGCAGAAGGCGCGCGCGTCGGGCATCCACATGATCATCGCGACCCAGCGACCGTCGGTGGATGTCATTACCGGCCTGATCAAGGCCAACATTCCCTGTCGGATCGCATTTCAGGTGTCGGCGTAGGT
>CBFCXA010000126.1:0-6894 GCA_965601985.1 uncultured Chromatiales bacterium
AGCGAGGCGGAGTTTGCCACGCTGCCCAGGCCCGGAATGGTACGAACTTCAGATTCGACCGCGCGCGCGGCGAGTACCAGCAGCCCGGGGTCCTGGCCGGCCAGCACCAGTTCGAGCTTGCGTCCGGGCCCGACGCCGGTGAACGAGAAGCGCGCGCCGGGGATTTCCGTCAACTGATCGCGGATCGCGGTTTCGAGTTCCTGCACGCTGCGCTCGGTGTCGGGTCGGTAGTTCACGATCAGCGTTGCTTTGCGCGACTCGTTGGTGAAGCCGCCCTCGTAGCCCAGGCCCTGCACGGCGCCGACGCGGGTGAATACGCTTTGCACGTCGGGTATACGCTGCACGCGGCGACGCACCTGCTCGGCGACCGCGGCGGTTTCTTCCAGGCTCACGCCGGGTGCCAGTTCCATCTGCAGATTAGAGCTGGTCGCATCGTTCGGTGGCAGGAAGGTGGTCGGGATCAGCGGGATCAGCGCCAGCGAGGCAATGAAGATGCCCAGTGCGATCATCAGCGTGCGGCCGCGATGGCGCAGCGCCGCCTCGACCCATTGGATATAGCGCGGCATCCAGCCCGGTTCGTGATGTTCCCCGCGGATATCGCCGAGATAGCGGGCAGCCAGCATCGGCGTTAGCAGCCTGGCGACCAGCAGCGAGCACAGTACCGCGGTCGCGGCGGTCCAGCCAAACTCGCGGAAGAACAGGCCGACTTCACCCGGGATGAAGGCGACCGGCACGAACACCGCGGCCAGCGTGACCGATGTGGCGATAACCGCCAGGCCGATTTCATCGGTCGCGTCCAGCGCCGCGTCACGTGCACTCTTGCCCATCGTGCGATGGCGCGCGATGTTCTCGACCTCGACGATGGCATCGTCGACCAGGATGCCGATGACCACGGCAAAGGCCAGCAGCGAGAGCAGGTTCAGGCTGAAGCCGAAGGCGTTCATCACCGCGAAGGTCGGGATCACGGACAGCGGCAGCGCCACCGCGCAGATCCAGGTCGCGCGCCAGTCGCGCAGGAAATACCAGACCACGATCACCGCGAGGATCGCGCCCTCGAGCAACATGGTCAGCGAGGCCATGTACGAGTTCTGAGCGTTCTCCACCTGGGATGCGACCTCGACGATCTGCACCTGCGGATGCTGTGCGCGCAGTTCGTCTACCGCTTCGCGGATGCGTTCGCCGACCGCGACTTCGCTGGTGCCCTTGGCACGCTGCACGGTGAAAGACACCACGCGCTCGCCGTCGAGAATCGCAATGTCTTTCGGTTCGGCGATGCCGTCGCTTACGGTCGCGATTTCTGACAGGCGCACCGATCGCCCGTCCGGCAGGCCGATGGGGTAGTCCCGCAGTTCGGCTACGCTGCGCACCGCGGCCAGCGTACGCACGGCCTGTTCTCCGCCGCCGAGTGTGGTCCGGCCGCCCGGCAGCTCCACCTGGATGCGCGCCAGCTGGGCCGACACGGTACCGGCGGTGATGCCATAGGCCTGCAGCACGTCCGGGCGCAGCGCCACGCGCACCTCGCGGTCGACGCCGCCGACGCGGAAGAACTCGCCCATGCCGTCGACATCGAACATGGCCTTGCGCACGGTGTCGTCGACGAACCAGCTCAGTTCGTCGGGCGCCAGGCGGTCTGACAGCACCGCATAAGACAACAGGGTGCCGCCGATCGCATTGACCCGCGCGACTTCCGGTTCGTCGATATCCTGTGGCAGGTCGACGCGAATGCGGTCGATTGCGTCGCGCACCTGCTCGATCGCCAGCGACATGTCGCGGCCGAGGTCGAACTGGATACGTGTCGCCGAGCGCCCGACGGTGACCGTAGACAGTACTTTGTCAACGTCGACCAGACCGGCGACCGCGTCTTCGACCTTGCGTGTGACGTCGGTTTCCATCTGCGCCGGGGCGGCGCCTGGCAGCGTCACCGTGATGGTGATTTCCGGCACCTTGAAGTCGGGCAGCACCGAGATGGCCAGCTGCCGCCAGCCATACAGCCCTGCCACGCACAGCACCGCGAAGACCATCACCGCGGCCGTCGGGTTATTGACGCCCCAGCGTGAAACGTTCACTGCGCCATCACCGCGGCTTCGCCGGATTCCAGCGCTTCGCGCACGATGTCACCGTCGCTCAGGAAACCCGCGCCACGCTGCACCACGCGCTCGTCCCGCGCCAGGCCCGAGATGATCTCGGTGACTTTCCCTTCTCTGGCGCCGGTGGTGATGCGGCGCCGCTCGACCTCGAGCAGCTCACCGTCACCGCCTTCCAGCGGGCTGACCACGAACACGTAGGGGAAGCCGTCGCGGAACACGATCGATTCACTCGGCAGCACGCGCGCCGCGGCCACGCCGAGGAAGATGCGACCCTGCGCGAACATGCCGGCGCGCAGCGGCCCGGGGTTGGGCAGGTCGGCATACATCAGCCCGTTGCGGCTGTCCGGGTCGATCGCCGGTGAAATGGTGCGCACCTTGCCGGCAACCGTCTCGCCGTTCGGCGCATTAATAATTACGGTCGCGCCTTCGCTTACGCGCGTCAGGTCGCGCTCGGCCAGTTCGGCACGCCATTCGAGGCGGCCCTGGCGAATCAGGCGCAGTAGTTCCGCGCCGGTGGTAATGACCTGGCCTGGCTGCACCGTGCGCGCCGAGATAACCCCGGCATCCGGTGCGCGCAGGGTGGCGAAACTCAGGCGCAGCCGTGCCTCGTCCAGGTTGGCGCCGGCGGTGGTCAGCTCGGCTTCGGCGCGCAGCAGGTCCGCGCGCAGCTGGTCCAGCTCGCTGGTCGAGACCAGGCCTTCTTCGACCAGTGACTCGCCGCGCCGGGCGTTGGCGCGTGCCAGTTCGAGGCTGGCCTGAGCCTGCGCGAGACTGGCCTCGGCCTGACGGGCCTGCACGTCGAGCGTGCGACGGTCAAGCCGCACCAGCGGCTCGCCGGCTTCGACCTCGTCGCCGACCTCGACCAGAACCTCGGCCGCGCGAATACCGGCCAGCTCCACACCCAGCGACATCTCCTGCCAGGCCGCGACCGAGCCCGAGGCCACGAGATCGCGGGTGATCTCGCTGTTGTCGACGTCGGTAATCGTAACCACCAGCCCCGCGGTCGGTTCGGGTGGGGCGGGCGCTTCGCCCGGACCGCAGGCGGCGAGCAGGGCGGCCAGCAGTGGCGGCAGGCTCCGGTTCAAGGGGCGAATTTTGGGCAGTGCTGGGCGCATGGGCTCGGATTTGAGACTAAGCTGGCCAGTTTATCCCAGACAGCCACGGGCAAGTGGCGGGGCCGCGCCTCGGCCGTTGGGTGGCGGACCGGCTAGCGCCGAAACGGCGGAATGAGCGGGCATTCAAGCGCGTGGTGACGTTATGATCCGGCTGTGGCTCGTTTAATCGTCAGTGTATTCCTGCTCGCCTATGTAAGTTCCAGCCTGGCAGCGGCGGTGGAAACCGCGACGTGGCTGGATCCGGACGGCGAGCACGCCGGCCATGAAATGCATGTTCCATCGCACGACGACGCGCATGAAGAAGAGTCGGATCACCATTTCTGCCATCACAACCTGCTGGGGCTGGCCGTCAATCCGCCCGCTCCCGAATTGGCCAAGCTGCGCGCCGGGCGCTTGCTCGAGCCGCCGGATCTCTATCAGTTCGAGCTCCTGCAGCGTCTGCTGAGGCCGCCACGCCACTAGTCCGGTCGGCTTGAATGCACCGGCGACGGGAATATCCTGTTGCCGGTATCCGCAGCGGAACAGAACAGGACATACCGCCATGTTGTTTACGAGCAGACTCTCCGCAGGAGTCGTGCTGGTGATGTCGACCTTTCTTGTCGCTACCGGTACCGCCGGTGCCGGCGCCCATGAGCCCGCTGGAATGCTCACTTTGCGGCAGGCGGTCGACAAAGCACTGGCCAGCAACCCGGCTATCGAAGCCGCCGGGCTGACCGTCGACGTCCAGCGCGCCGCGCGCGACGTCGCGGCACTGGGCACGCAGTACCAGATCAACACGGACGTGCAGGACATTTTCGGTACCGGCGTGCTCGAGGGCTTCGACGGCGCGGAGACCACGGTCCAGCTGGCGCGGACGGTCGAGCTGGGCAACAAGCGGCGTTATCGCGAAGAGCTGGGCAATGCCCAGGTGGCGCAGGCGGAGCTCGGCGTCACCCAGCAGCTACTGGACGTGGCCGCCGAAGTGTCACGCCGCTACGCCCAGGTGCTGCGCAGCCAGCAGCGGCTCACCCTGGCGTCCGAAACACTGTCATTGAACGAGCGCACACTCGACAGTGTGACGCGACGCTACGAGGTCGGCCGCGCGTCGGAGGCGGATCGAGCGTTCGCGCAGGTTGCCGTTTCGCGCGTCGAGCTGATCGCGCAGCGCCTGCGCTACGAGCTGGATGGGGAAAAGGCCCGGCTCGCTGCGATGTGGGCGGCGGATGCGCCGGACTTTTCGGCGGTGGCCGGCGATTTGTTTCGTACCCCGCAGATCGCCACGTTCGAGCAGCTCGCCGATCGGCTGGAAGGCAACGTGAGCCTGCTGCAGCTGGACCGCCAGGTCGCGGTCAACGAGGCCGGGCGGCGCCTGGCCGAGTCCGCCAAATCGCCGAACCTTCAGCTGTCCGGCGGCGTGCGCCATTTTTCGCTGATCGATGAGACGGCGTTCGTCGTGTCGTTCGGCATTCCGCTGGGCAATGCACGCCGTGCCGACCCCCAGGTTCGCTCGGTCGATGCACGCGCAACCCGTCTGCCGCTGGACCGGCGCAGCCGCGAGCTGGAATTGCGCACTCAGCTCTACGTCGGCCACACGGCTTTGCTGGCTACGCGCGGACAGCTCGATGGACTGCGGGAGCGCGTGTTGCCGGAGGCGGAAAAGGCCGTGACCTTCTACCAGCGTGGCTACGAGATCGGCAGCAACAGTCTGCTGGAGCTGCTGGCTGCGCAGCAGCAGCTGCTGGAATTTCGCAGCGAGGTGCTGGACCTCGCGACGCAATTCCACCTGGCGCTGATAGACATCGAAACCCTGCTGGGTAACGACCGCCCGGGAGAAGCGCTGCAATGAGTAACGGAAGACTGACTGGCGGGCTTGCTTGCCTCGCACTGGTGTTGGCTGTGGTGTTCGCCTGGTCGGGAGCCGGCCCGGTGATTGCGTCGCCGGAAGCGGGGAGCGAGGCAGAGGCGCCCAAGGGGCCGAACGGCGGTCGATTGCTCGAATCGGGCGGGCTGGTGGTAGAACTGGCGGTTGTCGAGGGCGGCGTGCCGCCCGAATTCCGTGCCTGGACCACGCTGAACGGAGCGCCGGTGCCGCCGTCCGAGGTGTCGCTGAGCGTCGAGACCACGCGGTTGGGTGGCTTGGTCGAACGCTTCGAGTTCGCCCCGGAGATGGACTATCTGCATAGCACCCGCCCGACCCTGGAGCCGCACTCCTACGACGTGACGGTGGCGGTACAGGCGCGCGGCCAGTCGGCGCAATGGACCTACCAGAGTTACGAAGGCCGAACCATGATCCCGGAACGGATTGCGCGCGAGGCGGGAGTCGAGGTAGAGGCGGTGGGCCCGCGCGTGATCCGCAGGTCGGTGATGCTGACCGGCACCGTGCAGGCGAATCCCGCGCGGCTGGCCAACGTACGGCCGCGTTTCGCCGGTGTCGTCACGAAGATCAACGTCGATGTCGACCAGATGGTCCGGCGCGGCCAGCAGATGGCGATGCTGGAGACCAACGCGAGCCTGCGCAGCGTGCCGATCACCGCGCCGATCGGCGGCCTGGTGGTGAACCGCGACGTGCAGGTCGGGCAGGTCACCGGCAACCAGGCGTTGTTCACCATCGCCGACCTGAGGGAGGTCTGGGTGATACTCGACGTGTTCGGCCGCAAGCTGAGCCAGGTGAAAGAGGGCATGCTGGTCGAGGTCAGCACGCTGGAGGGCGACCGTTTCGAAGCCCCCATCGATCATGTCTCACCGCTGATGTCACACGGCAGCCAGAGCGCGCATGCGCGGCTGACAGTGGAAAATGCGGACGGCCTGCTGCGTGCCGGGCAGTTCGTCGAGGGGCGGGTCATCCTGGAAGCGGCCGAAGTGCCGCTGGCCGTACGCCGCGATGCGCTGCAGACCTTCCGGGACTTCGACGCGGTATTCGTACGCGTCGGCGAAACCTACGAGGTGCGGATGCTGGAACTCGGCAGACATGACGATGAATACGCCGAGGTTTTGAGCGGGCTGCGCGCCGGAGACGAGTACGTCACCCGAAACAGCTACCTGGTGAAGGCCGACATCGAGAAGTCCGGCGCGAGCCACGATCACTGAGGCGCCGGCGATGCTCGACTGGATCCTCGACTTTTCGCTGCGCAACCGGGTACTGGTGCTGGCCGCGGTGGCCGGCGTGACTGCGCTAGGCGTCTATAACTACCAGCGGCTGACCATCGACGCGGTGCCGGACATCACGAACGTACAGGTGCAGATCAACACCAGTGCACCTGGTTATTCGCCGGTCGAAGCCGAACAGCGCATCACATTCCCGGTGGAAACGGCGATGGCCGGCCTGCCAATGCTGTCGTACACGCGCTCGATTTCGCGTTACGGGCTGTCGCAGGTGACGGTTGTGTTCGAAGACGGCACCGACATCTACCTTGCCCGGCAGCTGGTCGGCGAACGGCTCATCGAGGCGCAGTCGCGCCTGCCGGACGGGCTGGTGCCGGAAATGGGCCCGATCGCGACCGGCCTCGGCGAAATCTTCATGTACATCATTGCCGGCAAGCCCGGCACCGACGCAGACCCCATGTACCTGCGCACCGTGCAGGACTGGATCGTGCGCCCGCAGCTGCGCCAGACACCGGGTGTGGTCGAGGTGAACACGGTCGGCGGCTATACCAAGCAATACCATGTGCTGCCCGACCCGATGGCGTTGCAGGCTTTCGATCTGACCTTCGACG
>CBFCXA010000127.1:0-6886 GCA_965601985.1 uncultured Chromatiales bacterium
TCCTGTCACCCGGCGTCAGCGAGGCGACTTCGAACGGCGTGTGGTAATCCGGATCGACGCTGAACGGCAAAAAGCCCACCGTCTGGTCGGTCATGTTCTCCAGCCTAATCCATACAGGCTGGATGCGCTTGTTGTACAGAGACAGACCGTACAGATCACGGGTCTCCTGCTTGTCCGGTACCGCTGCCGTAACGCGAATCCCGTCCGCTTCCTGCGTGATCGCTCGCTCCCGGAACGGTACAGACTCCACGGACTGGAGATCGAAACTCGTCGCGCAGCCAGCGAGCAGCAGGACAAGCAGCAACGTCGCCGGCCCCAGCGTTACTCGAATATGAACAATTTTCTTCATCGCTGCGTCCACCGCGGTGGCTCGTCCCAGGCTTTGAGGTCGATTTCAAATATCGACAACGGCTCCCCTGACAGCCAGGTGACGTAACGGTAGCCGTCCGTGAAGTAGCTGATATTGAAAACCGTATCCCAGAACGTGGCGGCGGGAATAATTTTTTCACCGGCGATCCATGCACTGCTCTTGATCACCTGGCCGTACAGGAATTTCTGTGCAGCAAAGTTGCGCGCGTTGTCCAGGTCAGCGTCGAGCCGGGTGAGATTCCCCAGCCACCGAAAGTAATGCCGGGCCAGGCCGACGTAGACAGCCTCTGAATCAGACCGAAACGGGGCTTTCCAGAAACGCAGCTCATAGAAACCATCGCCGCCGATCGTCTCGTAGCGAAAGATCGCGTCCTGCTGCCGGCCGAACAAGTATCGCGGCTGCAGGGTCGCCGCTTCCTCGACCGATGTCTCGCGCCAGCCGCTGCGCAGCAGCCCGCGCAGCAGTTGCTCGCTTTCACCGATCAGTACCAGGTTGATCGCCTCGCCGCTTTCGTCGCCCGGCTGGATGCCGCTGCAGCACGGCAGGTTTCGTATGGCTTCTTTGAGCGCGTCCGACTCGTAGTCCGGGACATCGTCGCCCGTGTACATCTCGCCAAGGTTGAGTTTCGCGTAGTCCGGCTCGAATCCCGGCACGCGTAACAAAAACGTGAAGCTGTAGGTTTCGCCACCGGCAAACACGTCGACGTTGAAGCCTTTGGCACCGGGATCGGCGTGGGTAAAAACAAAACCCGAGCGTGATTCGCCCGCATCGACATATCGGGGCATGGCGAGGTCGTGGAAGCGCTCGTCTATTGCGCGTCGCGACTCTTTCGAGAACCCGCTGCGATTCGTGTAGGCAACCTCGAGCGGCGCGAAATATTCAGGGTCGGTGCTGACGGGCGCGTAGCGCGCAAGGGCCTTGCCCGTGTTTTCAATCTGCAGCCAGACCGGCTGGATACCCTGAGCGTAGAGATCGATGCCGAAGATGCGTGCTGTTTCTTCACGCCCGGGGGCCGACGTGGATACGCGAATCGGCCCTTCAGACTGCTGCTCCATGGTGGGCATGAAGCGGTCAGTGTCCACCGACTCGTACACGTACGCTTTGCCGCCGCAACCGGCAAGCGCAACCGCCAGGATAACGAGGTTTAGTCGCGGGCCCATCATCTGCTTATTAACGAAAACCATAACAGGGTAGACCCTTATAAACCTACACTTGGTACAAAAGGAACACTAGTCAGCTGCGAATCACCCTTCATCTTTTGCTGAGAAATCGACACCGAGGCAGCACTGCAGATCGAGCGGCGAATGCGCGCCCTGAGTGAGATGACAGGTCCATTTTTCGGGTGAAGATTCGGCCTGCCCGTACGGCCGCTTGAGCACCCGCCATCAGTGACAGTACGACACGACCGGCGCACACAGGAAATGGCGCCACAGCGGCCGATTGCCCACTCCGCCGGGCCGTAATCAGTCATAATCGGATGATGGCAGCGACAACAACGAAAACGCCGCTATTAAAGAGGCGAGCTGTCTGGATCCTCGCCGGTGCACTGCTCATCACGATGTTGATGATTTTCGGCCGTTCGCGCGACGAGCCGCCACCGCGGCCGGAACGCGCCGTGCTGGTCGATGTGATCGAGGTCGAGTGGCAGACCCTGCGACCTACCCTCGATATTTTCGGCAGTGTGCAATCCCCGCAGGATGCAGAACTCAGTGCTGGTATCGCGGGTCTCGTTGACGCCGTTGCTGCACTCGATGGCGCGAGCGTTGCGAAGGACGAGTTGCTCGTGCAGATCGATCCGCGCGATGCGGAGCTGAAACTAAAACAGGAAGAAGCGAATGTGCTGGAGGTGGAAGCACAGCTTCGATCTGCCGAGTTGCGACTGTCACGCGACCGGCTTGCCCTGGAAAACGAGCGTGACCTGGTCCAGTTGATCGAGAGCCGCCAGGTGCGCGCCGAAGAACTCGCCGGGCAGGGCCTGTTGTCCGAATCTGACCTGGAAACTTCCGAAGAAAACCTGAAGCGACAGCAGCTGTCGCTGAGCCAGGCCGAACTCGCGGTTGCCGAAGGCAGCAATCGCGTCACAGAGCTCCGCGCGCAACGTGCGCGCGTGATGGCCCTGCGCGATCAGGCGGCACTGGATGTCGAACGCAGTCGTGTGACAGCCCCCTTCCCCGGCGTGATCTCTGAACTCGAGGTGTCCGTGGGCGACCGGGTGGCCGTCGGCACCAAGCTGATGCGCCTGCAGAATCCCGCGGCCATCGAGGTCCGGGCCCAGATTCCTGCAGTCTATGCGGAAATGGTCGATGCCGGCCTGCAGGCGGGCATTGAAATGACGGCGATGGTCGAGGCCGGTGGACAAGGAATCCCGGGCCGAATCGTGCGACTGTCCGGACAAACACAGCAAAGCAGCGGCGGGGTCGACAGTTTTGTCGGCTTTGACACACCGCCGCGCACCCTGCGCCTGGGCACGACCGTGGCCGTGCGCCTGGAACTGCCGCCGGCGCCCAGGGTCATGGCCGTGCCGGCCGAGGCCGTCTACGGCCGCAACCAGGTCTACAAGATTGTTGACGGCCGCATGCGCCAGGTCGAATTCGAGCGGGTCGGCGAGCGAATCGGTGCGGACGGGCGCGGCGAAGTTCTACTCAGGTCCGAGCTGCTGCGGGACCAGGAGCAGATCATCGTTACGAAACTTGCCAACGCAGCCGACGGCCTGCTGGTGAAAGTCGCCGGAGTGGCGCCGCCGACCGCCGTCGGGCAAAGCGCCAGATCCAGCGAGGATCTGTAAGCCGGCTTTGCCAGGCGCAGATCAACCATGCGCAACCTGATCAGAGCGTTCATTCGCCACCCGGTGGCCCCGAACCTCGCCATGCTAGTGATGATCATGGCGGGCGTTTTCGCCACCGCCCAACTGACACGCCAGCTGCTGCCCACCTTCGCGCTGAACCTGATCACCATTGAAGTCATCTGGCAGGGCGCCTCGGCGACCTATGTCGAAGCGCTGATCGCCCAGCCCCTGGAAGACGAACTGCTCGCGGTTGACGACCTGCGGTCCATCGAATCGACCTCGCGCGACGGCCTGGCGCGGCTCACGCTGGAATTTCCCGAAGCCGCCGACATGACGCAGGCCCTCGAGCAGGTGGAGGACGGCATCGCCAGTGTGCGCAATCTGCCGGCCCAGGCCGAAGACCCGCAGGTGTCGCGCCTGGTCCGCAGCGAGGGCGTCGCCAAGCTGCTGGTCGCCGGTCCGGTGCTGGAACAATTGCGTCCGCTGGTGCGGCAATTTGAACGGGAGCTGCGTGCCCGCGGCCTGGCCCGCCTGGAAGTCTCGGGCCTGCCCGAAGAACTCGTGTCGATCGAGGTGTCGTCGAGCCGGCTGATCGAGCTGGGTCTGTCACTGAACGACATCGCGGATCGCGTGGGCCTGACCAGTGCCGATGTACCGGCCGGCACAGTGGGCGGATCGGATATGGCGCGCCAGTTGCGCGGCGTCGAGCAGCGGCGGTCGGTTAGCGGTTTTGCCGAGCTGCCGGTTTCCGCCGAGTCCGGCGGGCGACTGCTCAAGCTGGGGGATATCGCGAGGATCCAGCGCGTTTATGTCGAGGATCAGCCGATCCTGACGGTAGATGGCCGTCCGGCAGTGGAGATCGCCGTCAGTCGGTCTGAGGAAGAAGACGCGATAGACGTTGCCCAGCGCCTGCTTGCATGGGCAGACAAGGCGCGCGAGGACCTGCCACCCAATGTGGAGCTGCTGACCTACGACGAACCCTGGCAACTCGTCGATCAGCGTATCGACCTGATGGTAGAGAACGCGATTGGCGGCATGCTGCTGGTAGTCGTCGCGCTGTACATCTTCCTGAACGGCCGCGTTGCTTTCTGGGTTGCGCTCGGCGTGCCGGTGTCGATCCTTGCCGCACTCGTCGCGCTGTGGCTGGCCAACGGCTCCATCAACATCATGACCCTGTTTGCGCTGATCATGACTTTCGGCATCATCGTGGACGATGCGGTGGTCGTGGCCGAAGAAGCCGTGACCTTATTCCAGCAGGGCGCGGGGCCGCTCGCGGCGGCCGAAAAGGCTGCCTTCAGGATGCTGGCGCCGGTGACGGCCGCATCGCTGACGACCGTGGCTGCTTTCCTGCCCCTGACCGCCATCGGCGGCCCCACGGGCAACATCCTGTTTGCGATTCCACTGGTCGTCATCTGTGTGATTCTGGCCTCTCTGGTTGAGTGCTTCCTGGTGCTGCCGGGACACCTGCGGCATTCCCTGCAGGGCACCGCCGAACATCAGCCCGGTCGTTTCCGGCGCTCGGTAGACGTTGCCGTCGCCAGGTTCCGGGACGGCGCCTACCGTCGGGCCGTCGCCTGGTCGGTGGCGAATCGAGGCACCACCGTCAGTCTTGCCGTTGCGGGCATCCTGTTGATCTTCGGCCTGCTCGGCGGCGGTTTTGTCGGCTTTGCCTTTTTCCCCCAGCCGGATGCGAATACGCTCACGGCGAACGTCCGGTTCGTGGCGGGCTCACCTGAAGAACGCGTTCAAGCTTTCCTCAAGGATGCCGAGACCGCGCTGCGCGATATCGAGGCCGACAGCGGCGAAGAATTCATTCGCCTCGTTGTAACCAAGGCGCGCGAGGACAGCCGCGGCTCCTCCGGGTCGGCGCTGGGCCACATCATCGTCGAACTCGTATCGGCCGACGAACGCAGCCTGAACAATGCGGCACTGACCCGGGCCTGGCGCACCCGCGTACAGCGCCCGCCCGGGCTCGAGAGCTTCCTGATTCTCGGCGGTGAGTCGGGCCCGCCCGGCGCGGACATCGAAGTGGAGATCACCGGCCAGAACCTCGCGACGCTGAAGGCGGCTGCTCTGGATCTCGGTGACCAGCTGCGCGAGTACGACGGTGTCAGTGGCGTGCGCGACGACACCGCCTTCGGCAAGGAACAGCTGATTTTCGAGCTGTCGCCAACCGGCACCGCCGTTGGCCTGACCAGTCAGGCGCTGGGCGAGCAGCTCAGCGCCGCCTTCGAAGGCGAGCTCGTACAGATCTTCCAGGACCGCGGCGAAGAAGTTGAGGTACGGGTGCGGCTGCCGGAGGCCGAGCGCGACTCCCTGAGTGCACTTCAGACGCTGCCGGTCATCCTGCCCAACGGCGAGATAACGGCCCTTTCGAACGTCGCGCAGTTGCGTTACAGCCAGGGTTTCGACTCAGTGAAACACAGCAGTGGCCTGCTGGCCGTGACGGTCCAGGCCGATGTTGACTTCAGCAAGAATAATGCAAATGCGATCCGTGCCCAGATGCAACGCGGGGTGCTGCCGGGCCTGGTCGCCGACTACGGCGTGACCTGGTCATATCGGGGCGACGCCAAGAATCAGTCGGAGAGTTTCGGCGACGTGGCACTGGCACTGCCCCTGGCGCTGCTGCTGATGTACATCATCCTCGCCTGGGTGTTTGGCTCCTATGTATGGCCGCTGGCGGTGCTCAGCGTGATTCCATTCGGACTGGTCGGCGCGATCTTCGGCCACTGGCTACTGGGTTTCGACGTCACGATGTTGTCGATTTTCGGCTTCTTCGGCCTGTCGGGCATCGTGATCAACGACTCGATCATCCTCGTGACCGTTTACAAGGAACTGCGCCAGCAGGGTGTGGCCGCGATGGATGCGGCCATCGAAGCGAGTTGCCGGCGCATGCGCGCGGTCTTGCTCACCTCGGTCACCACGGTGGTCGGCGTGGGTCCATTGCTGTTCGAGACCGCGTTGCAGGCCCAGTTCCTGAAACCGATGGTCATCTCATTGACCTTCGGTCTCGCGTTCGCCACCGGCATCGTGCTGTTCCTGCTGCCGGCTTTCCTGACGGGGATGGAATCCGTGCGGGCTCGCTTGGCCGCGGTTCGCAGCGATGTAACTGCCCAGGCTGCTCCGCCGACGCCATCCATGGCGCTGGCCGCTGAGCAGGCACGGACGCTCACGGACGACGACCCGATTACTTATGGCGGGCGCCGGAGGCTGAACCGGTGACACGCACTAATCCGCAGATGGCCGAGCAGCTCGCTGCGCAGGCCCGCGAAGCCGCCCGGGACACGGCGACTGAAGTGCTCGCACGGCATCCGGAGATCCGCCAGCGCTTCGGCGAGAATGCCCAACAGGCCTGGACCGAGCACCTGCGGCAGCAGATCCTGGAAGTGGGCTCTGCGATTGCGGCCGGCAAACCCGAGCTGTTTGCGTCACGTGTCGTGTGGCTGCGCGGAACCATGGCGGCCCGCGACGTACCGGTAACGGACCTCGATGTCAGCCTGGATACTCTGCGCAAGATGCTCGATAAGCGCCTGGAGGCGAACCTGCGCAGCGCAGCTCTCGACTGTATCGACCAGGCTCGCGCTGCGCTCGACAGCACACCGGTGGAAATGCCGGCGTCAACGCTCGACGCGGGCCTGGTCAACGACCGGGTAGCGATACGTTACGTACAGGCGGTCGTCGCCGGCAACGCCCTGACAGGAATGGAAATTGTCATGGATGCGGTTCGCGAA
>CBFCXA010000128.1:0-6885 GCA_965601985.1 uncultured Chromatiales bacterium
AACAGCGCCTTCTTAATCTTTTTCTTGATCGCCTCGGTCTTTTCCTTGTACGTGGCAATTTTGTCGAGCAGGGTTTCCAGCGCACCGGCCTGTTCGCCGGCTTCTACCAGGTTCACGAACAGGTCGTCGAAGTGCAGTGGGTGCTTGGCCAGTGCGTCGGCCAGCGCGGTACCGCCCTCGACATCTGACTTGATGGCCAGCACCAGCTCGGCCATCGCGGGATTTTCGTGGCCCGAGCCGATGATCTCGAAGGACTGCACCAGCGGGATACCGGCGGTGAGCATGGTTGCGAGCTGGCGGCTGAAAATTGCGATGTCGCCGGGCCTGACCTTGCCTTTCGACTGGAACAACGACGACTGTTTGCGCACGCGCGTCGGCACCACGCCCTGACGGCGCAGCTCCGCGCGCACGGCTGCCTCGTCCGCGGCGACTGTCTTGCCCTTGACGCGATTGCCGCGGGCATCCGTACCCTCCCAGCTGAAGGGGTTTTGCTTAATTGCTATTTCGGCCATGGGCTTTTAGATTCCGTTGCTACCCATCCCGGTCGGTCTGGCCCGCGCCCATCGCCGGCCGACACTACCTGGATCATTCAATCGTAACGCGGTTGATCTCCTCGAGGCTGGTAACCCCGTCCTTGACTTTTTGCAGAGCGGATCGACGCAAATCCCAGACGCCTTCCTTCTCGGCCTGTTCGCCGATCTGCACCGCGTTGCCGCCCTCGAGGATGATGCGTGCAATGCTCTCGCTGACCGGCATTACCTGGTAGATGCCGACGCGACCTTTGTAACCTTCGTTGCACTGCTTGCAGCCGACCGGGCCGTAAATTCTCAGGCCCGCTTTCACTTCTTCCTTGTCGAAGCCTTCCTGCAGCAGCGCCTCTTCCGGAATGTCCCTGAGCTCCTTGCAGCTCTCGCACAGCCGGCGCGCAAGGCGTTGGGCAATGATCAGCGACACCGAGGTCGCGATCGCGTAGGGCTTCACGCCCATATCGACCAGTCGAGTCAGCGTGCGTGGTGCATCGTTGGTGTGCAGCGTAGACAACACCAGGTGACCGGTCTGCGCGGCCTTGATCGCGATCTCGGCCGTTTCCAGGTCGCGGATCTCACCGACCATGATGACGTCGGGATCCTGGCGCAGGAAGGCTTTGAGCGAGGAGGCAAAGGTCAGCCCGACTTTAGGGTTGACGTTGACCTGGTTTATGCCCGGCAGGTTGATTTCGGCCGGATCTTCCGCAGTGGAGATATTGCGGTCTTCGGTGTTGAGTATGTTCAGGCCGGTATACAGCGACACGGTCTTACCGGAGCCGGTCGGGCCGGTTACCAGGATCATGCCGTAAGGCTTGTCCAGCGCCTCGGTATAGAGGTCTTTCTGGAATCCTTCGTAGCCGAGCGCATCGATGCCGAGTTTCGCGCTGCTCGGATCGAGAATACGCATCACGATCTTCTCGCCAAACAGCGTCGGGCAGGAGTTCACGCGAAAGTCGATCGCGCGGTTTTTCGACAGGCGCATCTTTATGCGGCCATCCTGTGGCAGGCGACGCTCGGCGATGTCCAGACGCGCCATGACTTTCAGGCGGGCGCAGACCTTCGGTGCCAGCGCAATCGGCGGCGCCGCGACCTGGCTCAGCACGCCGTCGAGTCGCGTGCGCACGCGAAAATTCTTCTCGTAGGGCTCGAAGTGAATATCGGATGCGCCGCGCTTGATCGCGTCCAGCATGATCTTATTGACGAAGCGCACCACGGGCGCATCGTCGACGTCGCTGGCAGTTATTTCGTCGTCGAGATCGTCTTCGCCACCGGAGACGTCCAGCCCCTCGAGATCGAAGTCGTCCTCGTCGAAATTCGACATCGAGGTGTCGACCGCCTCGAGCGAACGGTTGACGATCTCGTCCAGCTTGTCCTGCTCGACGACAACCGGGTCGATGCGGAAGCCGGTCTGGAACTTGATCTCGTCGACCGCCTGCAGGTTGGTCGGATCGGCGACGCCGAGGAACATGCGCTTGCCGCGGCGGACCAGCGGCAGCACGCGATGCTTGGTGAGCAGCTTCTGGTCAACCGACTTGACCACGTCAAGGTCGACTTCAAGTACCGAGATGTCCAGCAGCGGGACGCCGAACTCGTGCGAGGCGGCGATGGCGATCTGTCGCGGGTCAGCCAGCTCCTTGTCGACCAGGTGACTGACCAGGCCCTTGCGTTCGGAGCGGGCGTCTTCGATAGCCTGCAGGCAGGCATCCTCGGCGAGGATGCCATCCTGTACCAGCCGGCGTGGCAGGCCAGTCAGCGGTGCGGCAGTAGCGGAGACAGCCATGAATTCCCGTTCCCTGTGGAAATCCCCAATGAATCAGGCGCATAGCGCCTATCATGTGACATAGTCTGACTTATAGGGTGGTGCAGGCGCAACCAGCCGGTGCCGGTTTCTTGACGGGTTTCACGCCTTACCGCGCGGGGACCAAAAAAAGGGGCCCGAAGGCCCCTTTTTCGAGAGCCCGAAGGCCCCTTGGGCAGCGATTAGCCGCCGGTACGGCAGTTCGAAGGCAGGTACTGCTCTTCGATGTTGCCGGAGCCGGTGTCCGCGCCCATCGCGGCGGTGTTAGCCGGCTGCACGCCATAACCGCATTGCCAGGTCACGCTGTTGTCGGCCGCGAGGTAGGGCGTCAGGACCAGCGTGTCGTTGGTGATCAGGTTATGGGCATTGTTCCCGTAGGTGATGACGACGTTCGAGTTGGCGTCGACTTCGACCGACAGCACGTACTTGCCGGATGTATCGGTGGCTACGCCGCCCATGCCGGCCGTGGCACGGTCGGTCGGGGCAATCCCGCGCGCCTGCCAGGTCTCGGCAATGGCGGCCTTGGCCCCAGCAGCCAGCGACAGACCTTCAGAAACCTGCGCACGAATGGTGTAGTCCTGATAAGCCGGGATCGCGATCGCGGCCAGGATGCCGATAATCGCCACCACGATCATCAGTTCGATGAGCGTAAAGCCCTGTTGCACCTTCTTCATTGGTAACACTCCCTCTATAGGTTTTCGAGTAATCAGTGACGGCACGAGTGCCTGCCCGATATAAAGCACAAACCGTGCCAAGAAATCCCGGATGTTCTTCAAGCAACTGATTTTAAAAAAGTTAGTCCGGCCGCTTAATCTTGCAAATGAAATTGGCGAAACATAATCGATGGTCCGCTTGCGGCGGAAGTGACAAACGGCGTCAAAAAGTGAC
The DNA here is from genome assembly GCA_965601985.1 of uncultured Chromatiales bacterium. GTDB lineage: Bacteria > Pseudomonadota > Gammaproteobacteria > Steroidobacterales > J054. Next base: position 3,214 of record CBFCXA010000128.1, read on the forward strand.
GTTCAGCGTCAACCCGGTCAGTCCAGGCCCAGCTTTTCCATTCGGTAGCGCAGCGCCCGCAGCGTCAGTCCCAGGCGTTTGGCCGCCTGGGTCTTGTTGTAGCGCGTTTCCTCCAGCGCCTTGCGGATCGCGTCGCGCTCTACCGACTCGAGCTGATCGCCGAGCGCCGCCGCGCCGTTGTCTGCCAGGGAAGACTCCTGCACCAGGATGTCTTCCGCAGCGATGCCTGCCTCGCCGCACAGCGCGATGGCGCGCTCCAGGATGTTCTCGAGCTCGCGCACGTTGCCGGGGTAGTGATAGCTGGCGAGTTTTCGCCGCGCTTCGCCATCGATCGTCGGCACCGGTATCTGCAGGTCGCCGGCCAGACGCGCGAGTATGTGCTCGGTCAGCAGCTCGATGTCGTTGTCGCGCTCGCGCAGCGGCGGCACGCGCAGCTCGATCACGTTGATCCGGTAGAACAGGTCCTCGCGGAACTCGCCGGCGGCGACCAGGCTGCGCAGGTCGCGGTGCGTGGCGCTGAGTATTCGTACATCCACCGGCTGCTCGGCCGTGTCACCGACCGCGCGCACTGATTTTTCCTGGATCACCCGCAGCAGTTTCACCTGCATCGGCAGCGGCAGTTCGGCGATCTCGTCCATGAACAGCGTGCCGCCTTCGGCCGTCTGAAACAGGCCCGCCTTGTCGGCGACTGCGCCGGTGAATGAACCCTTGAGGTGGCCGAAGAATTCGCTCTCCATCAATTCGCTGGGGATTGCGCCACAGTTGACCGGCACGAATGGCCCGTCGGCGCGTGCGCCCTGCGCATGGATCATTCGCGCGACCAGCTCCTTGCCGGTGCCTGACTCGCCGGTGATGTGCACCGGCGCCTGGCTGCGGGCGACGCGGTCGATCATGCGCCGCAGTTCGACCACCGGTGCCGACTCGCCCAGCAGCTGTGCATGGGCTGTCGTCGGTTCACTGCCGGGCAGCTTCAGGGCAGTAGCGACCAGCCGGCGCAGCGCGTTCAGGTCCAGGGGCTTGGAGATGAAATCAAAGGCGCCCAGCTTGAGCGCGCGCACCGCGGTTTCGACATTACCGTGCGCGGTTATCACCGCGCAGGGTGTGCGCAGCCCCTGGCCCTGGATCCATTCGAGCAGCTCCAGGCCGTCGCCGTCGGGCAGTCGCATGTCGGTCAGGCACAGCTGGTATTCGCGTTCGAGCAATCGCTGCCGTGCGCTTTCGACGTCGCCGCAGGTATCCGCATCGATATCCATACGGTCCAGCGTGATCGCGAGCAGCTCGCAGATATCGGGCTCGTCGTCGACCACCAGCGCCAGCGGCCTGCCGTTACCCGATTTCGCGGCGGCGGTCACGGCCGCCGGCCCCAGCGCGCCGGGTCGGAGAACACGATGCGGAAAATGCTGCCGCCGCCTTCGCCGGGCTCATAGACCAGTGACGCGCGATTGCACTCGCACAACTCGCGCGAAATGAACAGGCCCAGGCCGGTACCGCCGCTGCGTCCGGTCGCGAAAGGTTCGAACAGCCTGTCGCGCATTTCTTCGTCGATGCCGGGGCCGCGATCCGATACCGCCAGGAACGGCCGCTGGCTGCCCGGCATCCGGCCAAAGCTGATTTCTACACAGATGCCACCAGCCGCCTCGCTGGCGTATTTCAGCGCGTTCTCGCAGAGGTTCCAGCAGACCTGATGCAGGTGGCCCGGATCCATACGCACATCGATGTCTTCGCGTTCCGCTTGGATGACGATCTGACCCTCTTGCAGTTCAAGCGTGGAGCAGAACTCGCGCACGAAGTCCGTGGCCCAGGCATCCAGCGCGATAGATTCCGCGCGGGTCCGGTCACGACGAGACAACTGCATCACGTTTTCGACGATCTCGCTGACGCGTCGGGAATTGATGTTGATGATGTCCAGCAGGCGTTGCTCGCTGTCGCCGATCGACGGCGATTCTTGCAGCAACTGGCCGGCATGGCTGAGCGCGCCGACCGGGTTGCGGATTTCGTGCGCAATGCTGGCGCTCAGGCGCCCGAGCGCGACCAGCTTGGTCTGGCGGACTTTCTCTGCGATCAGGCTGGCGTCTTCCAGGAACATCAGCAGCGGGCCCCGCCGGTCATCTTCCAGCGGTGCGAAGTTGATACTGATGCTTGCCGATCGTGAGGCCGAGTTAAAGCCCAGCGTGGATTCGGGCCCGGCTTCGCCACGACGCCAGTTGCTCAGGATGCGTTGCAGGGCAGGCGAGAGTTCCTGCAGCGGCGTGCCGGGTTCCCGGCCCGGCGCGCCGAGCAGCTCGGCCGCCGACTGATTGATCAGGCGCACTCGGTCGTCGGCATCCACGACAACGATGCTCTCGCGCAGGTTCTGGATCACGTAGTCGTTGAGCTGCGCCAGGTTGGCCAGGTCGATACCGCGCTGACGGGCCAGCGCCTCGCTCTCCTGGAGGCGTCGGGCCAGCGGACTGGCCGTGGCGGCGATGACAAAAATGATTGCGCCCAGGACGCCGGCCGGAATGAAGTCATTGGCTGACGACAGCCCGAGGTAAGCCGAAAAGGACTGTTCGCCGAGCACGGCCAGCGCGCCGATGGCGGCGGCCAGCAGAGCCTGCTCGCCCTTCAGACTCAGGCTGGCTGCGCCGATCAGCACCACCAGCAGGCCGCCGATACCACTGGAAATGCCGCCACCGGTATGCATCAGCAGGGTCACCGCGACGATGTCGACCAGCAGGCGTAATGGCGTGAGGCTGTCGTCGACCGATGCGCTGACCCAGGGCAGCGCCAGGCTGCCGGCCGCGAATGCCGCGTAGGCCACCGCGATGATCGCGAACCAGTCCGGGTAACGGGCGTCGAGCAGGGGCGGGTCCCGCTCGAGCAGGGCCAGGCCGAGCAGGCCGAGTGCCAGCAACAGGCGGAACACGCCGACCAGGCGCTGAATGCGTCGCGCGGTCTGGTCGGCCAGGGTGCGGTCGGTGGCCGTGTCCTGGCCGCCGAAACGCCGGCCTAGTGATTCTTCGGCAACTGCCATTAATTACAGGGTCGCGCAGGCTTCGCGGAATCCTCGCATTATGTCTGATCCCGCCATTCCGGGTGTGCGCAGCGTCGCAAAAACCAAGCTGTTGCCGCGCTGCTCTGCGGCGGTTTTATTGCCCCGGAGATTACCGCACAATACGCGCTCTCCGCGGGCCGGGACCCGCGCCGAATCGATCCCTAAGACTATGAATTTGCACGAATATCAGGCCAAGCAGCTGTTCGCGCGCTACGCAGTGCCGGTGACCAGCGGCGAAGTGGCCGGCACGCCGGCCCAGGCCGAAGCCGCCGCGCAGCGGCTGGGCGGCGAACTCTGGGTAGTCAAGGCCCAGGTGCATGCCGGCGGCCGTGGCAAGGCCGGCGGCGTCAAGCTCGCACGCAGCCCGGCCGAAGTCCGCGACGCTGCAGACGCCATGCTCGGCCAGCGCCTGGTGACCAAGCAGACCGGCGAAGAAGGTCTGCCGATCAACCAGGTGTTCGTCGAGTCGGGCAGCGACATCGACCGCGAGCTGTACCTGAGCATGCTGGTCGACCGGGGCGCAGAGCGCATCGCGATGATCGCGTCTGCGGCCGGCGGCATGGACATCGAGGAGGTCGCTGCCAATACGCCGGAGAAAATCCTTACCGAGATCATCAACCCGGCGGCCGGTCTGCAGG
>CBFCXA010000129.1:0-6880 GCA_965601985.1 uncultured Chromatiales bacterium
CGGTTGTCGCGCCGAACTCACCGCCGAGCTTGCGCATCCGCTCGTCCATCTCGGTATCGAAACCCGTGCGCTGGGGAATGCCGGCAAAGAACGGCAGCAGCGCGGATTTCCAGGATCGGGGCAGCACGATTGCGCGGTCATAGCCGACGCTGCGCAGGGATCGCCCGATACGCCGGCGTGTCGCCAGCCCCAGTTCGCCGTGCCCGATCGGCATCGCGACCGCGGTGCGCACCTCTGGCATGCGCTCCAGCAGCGGACCGGACCAGCCGGGCGCGACCACGTCGATGAGCCCGGCACCCTGAGACTTCAGCAGCTTGAACAGCGACTGAGCCATCACCATGTCGCCGACCCAGGCTGGACCGACCACGAGGATTTTCTCTTTGCTGCTCACGTAAAGGCGCGGTCGCGCCGGCCGCTACAGCGCGTCGAGGTAACGCGCGATACCCTGCTGCACGGTCAGGAAGTCCGCGTCGTAGCCGGCTTCGCGCAAGCCGCTGATGTCGGCCTCGGTGAAGCTCTGGTAGCTGCCCTTGAGGTGATCGGGAAACGGGATGTACTTGATCCGGCCGCGCCCGTGCCAGTCGATCACGGCCTGCGCAACTTCTTTGAACGTCTGGCTGCGCCCGGTGCCGGCATTGAAGATGCCTGAAGCGCCCGGGTTGTCCATCGCCCAGAAGTTGATGTTCACGATATCGTCGACGTGAATGAAATCGCGCCGCTGCTCGCCATCGGCATAGCCGTCACTGCCGCTAAACAGCCGCACCTCGTCACCTTCGGCAAGCTGATTGTGCAGGTGCCAGGCGACGCTGGCCATACCGCCTTTGTGCGCCTCACCGGGACCGTACACATTGAAGTAGCGCAGACCGACCACCTGCGACCCGGGATCCGGCAGGATCTGGCGTACGTACTGATCGAACACCAGCTTGGAGAACGCATACACGTTGATCGGATGCTCGCATTCCGGCGACACGCGAAATTCGGTTCCGGCCCCGTATACGGCAGCTGAAGACGCGTAGATCAATGGCACCGCGTGCTCGAGACAGGAATGCAGAAGCTGCTTGGAGAACTCGAAGTTGGTCTCCATCATGTAGCGGCCGTCCCACTCGGTGGTGGTCGAACAGGCGCCGTTGTGCAGGACCGCGCGCGTATCACGCTTGATCGCCGAACCGGCGCGCAGGCGCTTAAGGAAATCGTCTTTTTCCAGGTAGTCGACGATGCGGCAGTCGGCCAGGTTGAACATCTTCCGGCCATTGCTGAGTTCGTCTACGACCAATATGTCGTAGATGTCGCGCTCGTTGAGCCGACGAACCAGGTTGCTACCGATGAATCCGGCTCCGCCGGTGACGATGATCATTGACTTGTTTGCTCCAGCGGCCTGTCCAGCAGCTGGCGATAAATGGCTGCGTAAGCACGCGCCATTTCCGCCGGCCGGAAATGCTCTGCCTTGCGACGATTGGTCTGGCCAATATGCTGCCGGAGTTCCGGATCAGCGGCCAGTGACAACAGGGCGCGTTCCTGTGCATTCAGGTCGTCGACTGCGCAAAGCCAGCCGTCGGCGCCGTCCTCGACGATTTCAGGAATGCCACCGACGTTAGTCGCCACAATCGGCAGGCCGAATGCCATCGCATCCAGCAGTACCGAACCGAGTCCTTCGTGCCGCGAAGGATAGAAAAATACATCCATGGCCGCCAGATAATCACCGACGTTATCCACCTGCCCCGCGAACTGCAGGTTATCCAGGCCCTGCGCTTCCTGGCGCAGCGCCGCCTCGTCCTCGCCGCCGCCGACCAGCAGGAATACCAGGTGCGGATGATCGGCGTGCAGCCGTCGCGCCAGTGCGATGATCTGCCGCTGTCCCTTGTGCGAGTCGACCAGCGCCGCAACATTGCCCACCAGCACGTCGCCACCGACGCGAGCCCGGATGCGCCGGGCCTCGTCCGGATCGGCAGTCAGCTCGCTGGTCGCATCCGGAACCACGCAGACGCCGAGCGCCGGGTCCAGCCGGTGCAGTGACTCGACGATCGCCGCGGAAACTGCTACCAGGGATTTCGCGCCGCCGTACAGGCGACGGTTTGCCGGCGTCACGCGCGGCCCCTTCTGGACCCGCCGGGTCACCAGGTAGGGTGTGCCGCGCAGCACACGATTGAGCCAGGCAGCCTGGATCGCGCGACCTTCGTGCACGTGCACCAGGTCGACCTGGCCCAGGGCCAGCGCCCCACTGACCACGTTGTTGCGCACCGGCCGAATTTCCAGGCCGTCGATACCGGCGCAGCTGGCCGCGAGCGGCGCGTCGCGGCGCGCCACCAGGCACTGTCGCCAGCCACTGTCAGCCAGTGCGCGGATCAGCAACTCGGTCTGCCGCTCCCCGCCGCGATAGCCGGGAGCCAGATTGATATGGGCGATGCTGGGCGCCGGCCCGGCCATGCGGCTTTTTCGTCAGCCGCCGTCGGTCAGCGTGTAACTGGCGCCGCAGTAAGGGCACTTGGCCTTACCGGTCTCCTCGATCGGCAGGTACACCCTGGGATGCGAATTCCACAGAGACATGCCCGGCATCGGACAGTGCAGCGGCAGGTCGGCGCGGGTGATTTCGTAATGATTCTGAGCGTTCGGCTGGATCTCGCCGGTTTCGGCCGGCGCGGCGTTACTGGAATTCATCGCTCCCGATTCCCCGGCATAAGAGAAGAAAAGTATAGCAAGCTGCAACGCTCAACTAATCGAACACCGCGCGCCAGGCCGCCTGCACGGCGGCGACCGGTTCGGTAAGTTCCCTGCGGGGCGCGAGCCCCGGCTCGCCGGCCAGCGAGAGCAGATGCAGGCGAGCGCGAAAGTCACGATAGCAGTCGGCCAGCTGTGCGGCCACGTCGGCGGGCAGCAGTTCACAACCGGCCAGCGCCTCGAGCTGGCGGATATTGTCCGACCAGACGATCAACTCAGGATGTGCCGGTGCATCGCGCAGCACCAGGTACTGCACCAGGAACTCGATATCCGCCACACCGCCCTCGTCCTGTTTCAGATCGAACAGCTCGACGTCGCCACGCGACAGTTCGCCACGCATACGCTCGCGCATCTGCATTACGTCCTCGCGCAGCTTGTCGCGCCTGACGTAGTCTGTAAGCGCGCGCTTGCGCAGTGCCTCGTATTCCTCCCGCACCCCGGCGTCCCCGGCAACCGCGCGGCTGCGCAGCAACGCCTGGTGCTCCCAGGTCCACGCATCTTCGCGCTGGTAGCGGTCGAAGGCATCGAGGCTGGAAACCAGCGCGCCTGAGCGACCGCTGGGCCGCAGCCGGGTGTCGACTTCGTACAGACTGCCAACCGGCGTGGCCAGTGTCAGCATGTGAATCACGCGCTGCGTGAGGCGCGCGAAGAAGCGGGTATTGTCGAGCGTGCGTTCACCGTCGGTCTCCTGCCGCTCGCCGGTCGAGTCGTGAACGAATACCAGGTCGAGGTCCGAGCCGTAGCCGAGCTCCAGCCCACCCAGCTTGCCGTAGGCGACCACCGCAAAGCGCGCCTCGCGGCGCTGCCCGTCGACCACGCAGTGTGGCAGCCCGTGACGCGCGGTCAGCTCTTGCCAGGCGATCCGCAGCGCGGCCTCGATGACCTGCTCAGCGACCCAGGTCAGTCGGTCGCTGACTTTCATCAGTGGCAGCGCATCGCTCAAATCCGCGACCGCGATGCGAAACACCGCGGCCTGCTGGAAATGGCTGAGTTCGAGCTGCGCGCGCTCGATGTCGTCGTCGGCAATTCCCGACAGGCGCAGTGCCAGTTCGTCCGCCAGTTCCCGTTCGCCCGGCGGGTCGGTGAACACGCGCGGATCCAGCAACTCATCGAGCAGCACCGGGTGCGCGGCCAGCTGCCGCACCAGGAACTCGCTGAGCCCGCACAGCTTGAGCAGGCGATCGAGCGCCGCCGGATTCTCGTTCAACAGCGAAAAATAGGCCGAGCGACGGCCGATGGCCTCGACCACCGTCAATCCGCCCTGTAAGGCCTGGTCCGGTGCTTCCTGCACCGCTGCGCCACGGATCAGTTGCGGCAAGAGCTCATCGAGGCGCTTGCGGCCGATTTCGTCCATGCGCCGGTAACTGCCGCTGGCGCGCAGTGCTGCAATACGCTCCGCGCCCGCCGCGGGTTCACGATAGCCCAGTGACTGCAGTTCAGACTCGAGCGCGTCGACGCGATCCGACGACCAGGCCACCGTCAGGCTGTCCGTTTCGTCTTCGCCGCCCTCCTCGGCGACACCACGAAACACGATCTGGCGAAAATGCCCGGCGACTATCTCGCGCTGCCGCTGGACCTGCGATTCGAGATCGTCCCAGTCGATGCAGTTGCAGGCCAGCGCCAGCCGCGCGCGGTCCGTGTCAGAGCCGGGCAGGTCATGCGTCTGCTTGTCGGCGATCGCCTGCAGGCGGTTCTCCGTTCGTCGCAGCACGCTATAGGCTTCGGCCAGCTCATCGCCGACGGCGGCCGGCAGCAGGCCGTAGCTCACCAGCTGTTGCAGCGCCGGCAGCAGCCGGCGCTGGCGCAGGCCCTCGAGTGTGCCGCCACGCACCAGCTGCAGCGACTGCACGATAAATTCGATCTCCCGAATGCCGCCGGCGCCGAGCTTCAGATTGTCATCGAACTCGCGCCGCTTCACCTCGGCTTCGATCATTGCTTTCATCTCGCGCAGTGACGCGAAGACGCCGTAGTCGAGATAGCGCCGGTAGACGAATGGCGTCAGGATTTCCTGTTCGAATCCCGGTATTCCCGACCAGTCGTTGATCACGCGCGCCTTGACGTAGGCGTAGCGCTCCCAGTCGCGACCATGGCGCAGCAGGTAGGTTTCCAGGGCCGGCACGCTGACTGCGAGCGGGCCGCTGTCGCCGAATGGCCGCAGCCGCACGTCGACGCGATAGACGAAGCCGTCGGCGGTCTGCTTGCTCAGCAGGCCGATGAGTTTCTGCCCGAGGCTGCGGAAATACTGCTCGTTACTCACAGACCGGCGACCGGTGGTCTCTCCCTGGTCTGAGTACAGAAAGATCAGGTCGACGTCGGACGAGAAATTCAGTTCGTGACCACCCAGCTTGCCCATGGCCATTGCCAGGAACACGGCCGGGTCGCCGGAAGCTTCACGCGCCTGGCCATACAGCGGCTCGAGCGCAGCGAGGCTCCAGCGCAATGCGGACTTGATCGCCGCGTCAGCCAGGTCGGAGAGTTCGTTCAGCGTTTCCTCGACCTCGGCGGCGCCGGCAAGGTCACGCCAGGCTATCCGCAGCAGTTCCCGGTGGCGCAGCACGCGCAGCTGCTTTTCGAATTCGGCTTCCGGCAGCGAGTCGGGGAGCGCCTCGCCAAACAACCGGTCGAGTTCGCCAGCCTCGACCGCCCGCTCCAGTCGGCCGCTTTCCAGCAGCTCGGCCAGGCTATGCGGATAGCGCGCCAGCACATCACCGAGGTAGCTGCTGCAGGCGAGCATGCGCGGCAGTTGTTGCGCGGCTTGCGGGAACCGCTCGAGCAGCGGGCCCATGATTTCGCCGCCGCCGTGCGCCTGCAGCCAGCCGTCGACGGCCGCGCGCAGCGGCTCGGGCAGGGCCGAACTGTCTTTCGAGCGTTCCATGTGTTGCGGTACCCTGGGGGAGGGCACGCAGCTTATCGCAGGCCCCGACCATGAGACATAAGCAATCACCACGCGCGAGACGACGCGCAGGGGTCAGGGCGGCGGCGTGATCAGCGACGTCACCGAGACGCAGGTCAATCTGGACGACTGCCCCGTGCGCTCAACCGGAAGACGGCCCGGCAGGCCGGGCCCTCGTTCCCTGCCAAAAAAAGGCCCCGCACTGCGGGGCCTTTTCATGAGTCAGGGTAATCCCGTTTGGATTACATCATGCCTTCCATGCCGCCGCCGGGCATCGGCATCGGCTCTTCCTTCTTCGGCAGCTCCGTAACCATTGCTTCGGTGGTCAGCAGCAGACCGGCCACGGACGACGCGTTCTGCAGCGCCGAACGCGTGACCTTGGTCGGGTCGATGATGCCAAAGTCCACCATGTCGCCGTACTCATCGGTAGCCGCGTTGAAGCCGAAGTTGCCTTTGCCTTCCAACACCTTGTTGAGTACCACTGAGCCATCTCCACCCGCGTTGTTTACGATCTGGCGCAGCGGTTCTTCCAGGGCACGACGCAAGATGTTAATTCCAACCTGCTGATCGTCATTGAGCCCCTTGATGGAAGCCAGCACTTTCTCGGCGCGGATAAGAGCGACGCCGCCGCCAGGCACTACGCCTTCTTCAACGGCAGCGCGTGTGGAATGCAGGGCGTCTTCAACACGCGCCTTCTTTTCCTTCATCTCCACTTCCGTGGCGGCACCAACCTTGATTACGGCAACGCCACCAGAAAGCTTGGCAACCCGCTCCTGGAGTTTTTCACGATCGTAGTCTGAGCTGGAGTCTTCGATCTCCTTCTGGATCTGATCGACCCTGGATTTGATTTCAGCATGTTCGCCGGCACCGTCGATAACGGTGGTGTTTTCCTTGGTGATCTGGATCTTCTTGGCTTCACCCAGGTCTTCCAGGCTGGCTTTTTCGAGACTCAAACCGACTTCTTCAGAAATCACCTGGCCACCAGTCAGAACAGCAATGTCCTGCAGCATGGCTTTGCGGCGATCGCCGAAACCAGGCGCCTTAACGGCAGCAACTTTCACGATACCGCGAATGTTGTTTACTACCAGCGTCGCCAGGGCCTCGCCTTCGACGTCTTCGGCAACGATCAGCAAGGGGCGGCCAGACTTGGCTACGCCTTCCAGCAGCGGCAGAAGGTCGCGAATGTTCGAGATTTTCTTGTCGTGCAGAAGAATCAGAGGATTATCAAGCTCGACACTCTGGCTCTCGGCAGAATTAATGAAGTAGGGCGAC